>CBDTVC010000576.1:0-2885 GCA_965363925.1 uncultured bacterium
ATCCGTTGTGCAACAATTAGAGAAACAGCTCCGTGAAGCGACGCCCATATTTGAGTTGCAGCCAGCGCAGCGCTTTCAGTTGAAGACTTAGACCAGGCGGTGCAATCCCGGATCGCATCAACAAACAAGTCCAGATTTCGTCGGGCCCTACGGTACTTGTCCTGCGGAAATCGATGTTTAAGAAGTGGTTTCATAACAAACATCACTTCATAGTATTCTGGATTCTTTAAGCCAAACTCAACGTAGGACCGACAGAGGTTCTTCAGCCGCTGGGCAGCCGCTGCGCTTGTGAAACTGTTCGCCTTTAGTGCAGCATACATCCTGTCGAGTCCCTCTTCTATTAGAGCATGAAAGAGTGATTCTTTGCTGTCGAAGTAGAGATAAATAGTGGTCGCGCTGTATCCGATGCGTTTGGCAATCTTGCGCATAGATAGGCCCACGTATCCTTCCGAAACAAGGAGATGCCTCGTTTCGTCGAGGATGATCTGCCGCAAATTCGAATTCGATGCGCCGGAAATCATATCGGCTTCGTTCAATTGACCTGTCGCGTACGTCCCAAAATTCTTCAGTTGGCCTCGTCTGGCAGCACTGAATACCACTTAACACTGTTAAGTACAACTTCAGGAGCGGATTTGCAACTGTTTGGAGGGATCTGCGACCTGCGAGGATTGGCCTTATCGGTCGAGAACAGGCATGCCGCTTAGGTCAGATGCCTACGAAGGCTAGCGTTGATTTCTGGCCGACTGCTACGGCCTGGATGATCGATTGACCGGGCAACGTGAACGGCGGACGTCCACTAGGCACTACCTGGACAGGGACCAAATGGCGGATTGTCGGGCCGGACGTAAGACTAGTCGTTATTCCGGACTAAAGTCACGTTACCAACATTCGAACTCAGAGACAATTCTGGCCCGCCACCATTCACCGCTCCATCAAATGACTTTTTCATCCAACCACCAGTGACTTGCAGAGGGAAATCTGTCGAGCAGTTTCCCACCCGTGCGACGGCGTGAACGCTGGCGCCAACATCGTCTGAGATGTGCACCGTGACATTCCCGGCACTTGTCGAAAGTCGGGATCGACCATCGAGAGATCCAACAATCCATGCCGTAATATTTCCTGCACCAGTTTCTGCCTCCAGACTACCGGATAATTCACTCAGGTTGAGATTGCCTGAACCATTTCGGATTCGAACGTTGATGGCGTCGTCAACCGTAATATTTCCGGATCCAGACACTATGTCCAACCGACCTTCGGTATTAGATGCTACAACGTTTCCTGCACCAGTACGAATAGTGGCCAGACCCTCGATGTCGTGAACGTCAATGTTGCCTGCACCGGAGGCAATCTCAAGATTATACTCGTCGGGCACTTCGACGATGACACGCACCCGCAGCTTATTTCGCGTGCGACGCCAGGCGAACCGGTCCGATTCGATTCGCGAATGTACCCAAATGGTATTGCCTTTCCGATCGATGTCGAGCTTGTGGGTCTCTAATACGGACTTTGCTTCGTCTCGGGTCGAAACTGTCACGACTCTTTCAACGACAACTCTCACTTTATTGTCTTTGCCGGATCGGATCTCGATGTTGCCAACATCAGCATCAACCTCAAGAGTGCCTCCCGGAGCGGCATCGTACACGCGTTTAACCGTGTCCTTGATATCGACCATCGTGTATCCGATGTGGGCAGCAAGCGATGGCATTGGCTGAAGACCTACTAGCACAAGGCCGAGAATAGTCAACAAAAGAGCCCGGACTGGAGTTCGTCGAAGCCCCAAACCTGTTCTATGGCCATTAGTGATAAGTATTCTCATTGCGAACCTGCTTTACAGTCTAATTTGGCGACTCTCTTAGATATAGGAGCCAACACAAGCAGACCATACGGAGATCAGCACGAATTTGTTACATGAATCCTTCGCGGTCATCAAGCTTCTGAATCGGGTTGCAAAAACTGAAAAAGGTGGCCTTCCATAACGGAAAGCCACCTTTTTCGATTAACGTTAACGTTCTCAAGCGTAGCGACCTGGTCAGCTCGCTTCCACTGGCTCACCAAACGTTTTCCGCAGTAGGTCCGCGCTGGTTGACCTAGCGGCCTCCATTTCTGCCAGTTCTTTCTTCGACCCAACGACCATGTCGCGGAACTGCCTTTGACCCGTTCCCGCCGGTATCAGGTGACCCACGATGACGTTTTCTTTCAGACCGAAGAGACCATCCCTTTTACCCCGGATTGCAGCGTTCGTGAGTACCTTCGTCGTTTCCTGGAAGGAAGCGGCCGAGACAAATGACTCCGTCGAGAGTGCAGCCTGCGTGATTCCGAGAAGAATTGGCTCAGCAACGGCTGGCTCAGTCTCCCGAACCTGCGCAGCGACCATGTCCTTTCGTTTCATTTCCGAATTAACCTCTCGCAAGCGGCGTCTGTCAACCACCGAACCCATCCGAAGAACGGAATCGCCCGAATCTGTCACGACAAACTTGTCGTGCAAGTGGTCATTCATCTCTTCAAGTATGAATCGATCAATGTTGTTGTCCTCCAGAAGGTTTGTGTCGCCAGCATCTACGACGCGAACCTTCTGCATCATCTGGCGCACAATGGTTTCAATGTGCTTGTCATTGATCGTAACACCCTGAAGTCTATAAACCTCCTGCACTTCATTTACGAGATACTCCTGAACGGCTTTCGGCCCGAGAATACTCAGGATATCTTGAGGTGAGACCTGACCATCAGACAATGGTTCGCCTGCCCGCACAAAGTCGTTCTCGTGTACCAAACGGTGCTTCGTTAGCGAGACAAGGTATGTCCGTGATTCCGTACCGTCCCGAGAGGTAACAATAACTTCCTGCGACCCTCTCTTCCTGCCGCCGAACGAAACGATACCGTCAATC
>CBDTVC010000577.1:0-2879 GCA_965363925.1 uncultured bacterium
GCCGGTCGTAATCTGCTTATTCGGATAAAAACCAAACGCCGCGGCTTCGCCCAGACTCCCGATCTTAAGCTGTACACCAGACCGATCGGTTACGGTCGCACCTAGTGCCTCGCAGGCATCGTCAATGAGCAGAAGGTTGTGCCTTTCGGCAATATCCTGAAGCGCGATCCAATCAGCCGGAGCGCCGAACACGTCGACGGCCAGTATTGCCCTCGTGCGCGGAGAAATCGCCGCCTCGATCTTGGATGGATCAATGTTAAACGTGACCGGCTCGATGTCTACAAAGACAGGCATGGCACCTTCAAAGAGAGCCGCATTTGCAGACGCGATAAAACTGTACGGGGTGGTGATGACCTCATCACCCGCTCCGATTCCCAACGCGCGGATAATCAGATGGAGGGCTGATGTGCCGCTGTTAACCGCAATCGCGTGTCGGACGCCGCAAGTCGTTGCAAATCGAGCTTCGAATTCTTCGAGGAACGGACCCAGGGCGAGCCTTTCAGACTCCATCACTTTCTGAACGTAGCTACGCTCGAGGGAGGTAATTGATGGTTTGGAAAGTGGAATCTGCTGCACGTAATCGCTGCCCTTCAACGTTGTCTGTGGTGCGAATGCTTTGGTAAGCGGGTATTCAATGCGCCTGAGTCTGACCGACGTACATAAATTGCGCCCACTGTGGAAGTGATGTCCCGCATATCAGTTACAAGTAACACTAGTGACGCTTGTAGGTTGGTTGACCGTTACGGTTCGCGCCCGGATGATACGGCAACGCACAAGTCCGCATCCTTGTGCAGAATCCCATTTACGTCGTCATGATGGGCTAAGTGTTTGTTTTATTGTGTTTGTGCCTTGTGGATTTCAGGAGAAAAGATCGGGGCACCCTCAAATGGCGACTGGACACAACTGCAAAAACGGTTTGCGAGGTGGCGTTTTTGTACATTTTAGGCAGAAACATACCGCATAGCAACGATGTTTCTGTCAGGTAATTGCAAGCTTCGAGCCGTGGCACGGGCCGCGTGGCACAGTTTTTTCCTTCGTGGCGCTCTCTTGCATTCCAGATCACCTCATTTGTCGGCCTGATAATCGAATAATGCCGCGCGCCAATATCGTAAATACCTGTTTGGCGGGTGTTTCGTTTTCATATTGTCGCCCCACCACAGTACAGCATGAAAAGAAGAGGACATAGTGTCGAATCGGTAATTCCTTCCCCGGGGACGTCGCGGCAGAACGGTAGCGGTCGCCAGGCTGGTGAACCAAACTACGCCGAATCGGATGACCAGCGTGAGTTATCACTTCAGGACCTTTTGGGAATTGTCAAGAAAGGTAAATGGATCATCGCGGCCTGCTTCATCGTCGTGCTCGGCTTGACAGCGGCATATACCCTCCTTGTGGCGCCCGAGTTTGAAGCGACCAGTTCCCTACAAGTAAACAGCGAGAGTTCTTCGCCGCAGTTAAGAGACCTATTCGGTCTCGACAAGGGTTTTCGGAACGTGCTTAATGAAATCGAGATTCTGAAGTCTCGGTCCATTGCGTACCGAGTTGCTGCCCGGCTGTACGAAATGCCGACGGCGAGTACCGATGAAGAAACGTTTGATGTGCTGGCTGAGCCAGACGATGGTCCGCTGACGGTTGAAATGATTGTTAACCGTCTACGCGAGAATCATGTCAGAATCTCGCCGGTCAGCCAGGATGTCGACTTCATTAACATCGTGGTAACCAGTTCGAATCCCCGCGAAGTCGCAGAGATCGCCAATATCTATGCGGACGAATACGTCGACTACAACCAGACAGCCAGTCGTGCTAAAATGCGGGTTGCGCGAGAGTACTTCGAAGAAGCCACCGATGACTTCTATGTAAAGCTCAAGGGGTACGAGGATGAGTTGCGTGGGTTCATGAATGAAGAGACAGTTGTCGCTCCGGAAGAAGAGGCCAAGCAACTCCTTGACCAGATGACGGAACTGGAGCGGATGCAATACCAGACGCAATCTCAGCTTGAGTCCGCGACTACCGAATTGGTGGGGCTGGAGGCTGAGTTGGGTCGCTTGATTCCGGGATTGGCTAACCGACTTGCATCTGCAGACGGCAAAGTCATCGATGGACTTACCGAGGCCATTGCCGAGAGAACCGTAAGACTTCAGCAGCGCATCGCCAAGAATCCATCTCTTGAGAACAGCCCGGATGACGAGGTAACTCAGCTCCGAAGCGAAATTCAATCGTTTACGATGCAGCTCAACAACCGGATCGAGAGTCTGGTGAGTTCTGAAAGTGGCATTGCGGCATCCAGCGAGACTGCGGATGAGTCGCTTTCGACGATTGCCTTGCTCAAGCGTCAGATCATGAACAAGAAGATTGAGACGAAGTCGCTGGAAGCGAGACTGGGACCGCTCACAACCAACCTTGCCAAGTACAAAGCTCGATACAACGTTCTTCCTGGACAGCAGATCAAGCTCAACTCGCTCACGCGTAGTTTTGCAACCCAGGAAAAGTTGTACAGCGCGTTCTTTGAACGGCTTGCAGAGGCAGAAATTGCGGAAAAGTCAGAACTCGGCTACGTGCAGATTATTGACCGGGCCGTCATTCCGTCCCGACCCGTAAAGCCAAACATTCCGATCAACATCATTCTCGGAGCCATGCTCGGAGTAATGCTTGGCCTGCTGGCAGCGTTCCTGCGACATGCGCTGGACAACAAAGTTAGACGTCCGGAAGACGTAAAGCGGCTCGGACTCAACCTCATGGGCGCAATTCCGAACCTGGAGCGCGTCATCAAGAGCGACTTTGAGGGCCAGAAGCGAGTTACACTGAACGGGCACTCGTTTGACACGGCACTCATCACGATGCTAAATCCGCTTTCTCCGGTGGCAGAGGGGTATCGGCGTCTA
>CBDTVC010000578.1:0-2879 GCA_965363925.1 uncultured bacterium
GGAGTACAGAGACTCGACGAAGGTCGCGACGGAAATTCGACCCTTTGCGACACCTTCGCTGTACAGGAGAGGCCCCAACGTCTCGGCCCCAGGCAAGCCGGCCCATGCGTCAAAGATGTTCTTCGTGTCTTTGTTTGCAAGTGGATAGGGTGAGTGGTCCGAGGTAACGATATCGATTTCACCCGACTCCAGTTGCTCCCATAGCCGTGCAACGTCGTCGGCAGTCCGTAGGGGCGGATTACATTTGGCGCGTCCGCCAAACTCTGTAAGGGCACTTTCATCGAGTACCAAATAATGAATGCAGGTCTCTCCGGTAACAACTGTTCCAGTTGCGCGATTCCAATTAATCAAGTTGAACGTCCGTGGAATTGTACCATGCACCATGTGCAGATGAGCACCCGACCAGTGTGCCAATTCGAGCAATCGGCCTGCTGCCTCAGCCTCGGCCACGGGAGGCCGACTGCGTGCGTGTAAGATCGCGTCCGGCCTATCCGACGAATTGAAGCGGGCATTCCCGCGGTCCACGATGTCTTGGTTCTCTTGGTGTGCAGCGACCGGGAGACCGGTTTGCGCAATCTCCTGGAATGCTTCTAGCAAGCGGCCGTCGGGAATACGCGGGAAACGGATCGGGTCTACCTCGATTGTGGAAACCTTAAAGCCCGCGGCGCCAGCCATTGACATTTGCGCGATAACGTCGAGCGATCCAGTCGGAGCAAACGTCGTGTACAGTCCGACGTCCACGACCGCTTCCCGATTAACATCCGCAATCTTTTCGAGGAGGGCTGCCTTCGTATTGACCGGTCGAGCAGGACGATCAAATGGCATGTCAATTACCAAGGTGGTGCCACCAGCTGCCGCTGAACGGGTGGTTGCCGTAATGCCTTCGTCAACGCTGGACCTGGCATGAACGTGCGCGTCAATAAATCCAGGAAAGATCAACTTCCCACGGGCATCGCGATGTTCTTGCCCCGGAAGGCGCGATCGGGAAATTGTATCGATCAAACCATTGCGAATGCCAAGCCAACCATCAGAAATCAGTGATCCGTCCTCTAGAACGATCGAGCCACAGATCGTTAGTTCGTAAATCTCCTGCTCGTTTGTTGACGCGTCACTATCAGCTAAATCATTTTCCATCGATAGGTCGTTAATCGTTTTACTCAGTCGTAGAGGTCACACCATATTGCATCTAGGGTCCGACGTGGCTTTGAAAGTTCAAGTTTAAGGCAATAGTGATTCGGTCACGCCAACAGCCAGGTCGCCGAGGTCTACTATGCTGACATCGACACGCTTCCTCGCGCGTGCGAGTACTTCGGCCGGGTATCCAACGTAATCAAATACGATGCATTCAACGGTGTGTATTGCTGTTGCCATAGAGTACATGTTTTGCAACCAGTCTTCAACTGAAGTCCGCGGAGGGACGTCTGGTAGCGACCAGATGCTGACCGCAAAACCAGCGGCCTCCCACTTTATTCGCGACGGATCAATTTGGCCGTTTGTTGGCACCACAGAAGCGAGACGCGAAATGCCCATGGCGCGTAGTGTTTTCACAGCGATGTCAAATGGTCTTAGGAGGGGAGATGTGGAAGTCAGCGACTCAAAAGGTCCCGCGCAGAGGAGGAGTGATGCCTCCACGCCGGCTTCGTCCAGTTCGTCGATTCGCTTCTGGACAAGTGGTGAGAGGGCAGACTCGTCGACGGTAATTACCGCGCCTGAGGACAACGTTGTGACTAGTGGATACCTGGCATTCGGGTCTTTAGGTTGCACCGACACTAGTTCGTCGATTGCCGTCAGGCTGAGTCCGTCGAGGGCGCCGCGTATTTCGAGATCGCAACGAGCGGCAAGGTTGGCCAGCGGATTGATTAGATCCGGCCTAGGCGTCTGTCCAATCGTAACGATCCCCAGTCTCTTCTGTGGCATCTAGGCGCGATCTCGTGATGTGTACGGCTTAATCTGTGGGAGGTCGGTTCGACATGCCGGCGATATCAAATCTGCCCCCGTTGGGGCCAGCACCCGCTGTCCCCATGCAACAAGCTAGTCGCTGCAGGTCTTTCGTGCTAAATACAAATTCGCTTGGGCGATTGCCTATAAGTTTGCGTCAACCAATTGTCAGCAGTACTGCATCATCGAATCCGGGCAGCACTCCTCCTACGATCAGCCCCAACAAGAATAAACGTGGTTGGGATCGAAGCGAGGCACAGAGCCCGCGACTAGAAATTCAGCAATCCACCAATCTGAGGCTTCCAGCCCAAACCCTTTAACTCATCCGCAAACGGTCCCGCAACAGCTGTGAGGCGGACCGGATTGTACAAATACAACCATGCCGCATCCTCGCTAATCGTCCGGTAAACACGTTGATAGATGCTGCGGCGCTGTGCAACATCCGCAGTTCGAGCGCCTTCGTCAATCAATCTATCAATCGCTTCGCTACGATATCCAAGCCACCACGGCCCTGCCAAACCCGAGTGAAATTTTTCTCGCAGCAATCGATACGTGCTGGCCGGACTGGAGTCGAAACAGGCCGCGTCGTGGATCTGTTTCGACTTCACCATCTCGGCATAGCTAGGCCGGTCTTCGTGGGCGACAATCTGTACTTCCAAGCCGATAACACGTAAATACTCGGCGATTCGTTCTGCAAGCGCTTGCGCTTCGTCAGGTAATTTTGTCGGAACGTCGAGCGTTAGCTCGTCCGGCACCAACGCCCCGGCGAGCTCCAATTCTTTGCGTGCTGCCGCCGGGTTATACTTGAACCCTTCGGCCGACGGATCAAAACCGAGGTGCAACGACGTCATCGGTCCCGTCAACGGAATAGCCGCACCACCTGCTATATCCTCGATCAGCGAGTCCACCCCGGGGGTTCCATCGCTGTAGCCGTATCCGCG
>CBDTVC010000579.1:0-2877 GCA_965363925.1 uncultured bacterium
GCGCTCATCGTCACTCGGCTTGAAAACTGACGGACCTGTGAGTGTGCTGAGAGCATCCAACAAGACGGGTGAACGAACCGGCCTGGTGACGGTCAGAACCTTCAAACCCCGCGCCTCATCTTCCGCCTTTGCCTCCGTTACGCCTCGAATGAGTATGAAGCGCGTCGTGAGATCGGGCGCCGAGTTCTTAATGGATCTGACAAGATCCACGCCCGACCTTAGTTCTAGTTCGGTGTCCACGAGAGCGATGTCATACGCGGGTTCAAGCTCACCGGTCAACAGTGGCATCGCTTCTGATGCGTCTGTGACCTCCGTAACGTGCACGTTCCAGTGCTCAAGGTATTTTCGATAAACGGAACGTTCAGAATCGCGGCCGCCAACAAGAAGAACCCGCATTCGGGAGAGCCTTGTCCAACCGCTGTCGTCTGCTTCACCGTCCTCGTGCGCGTGCAGCGGAAGGACAAATCGAAATGTAGATCCTCGGCCGGGCTGACTTTCAACTGATAGGGTTCCGCCCATCAACTGGACTAGCTGTTTTGATATTGCCAAGCCAAGACCAGAGCCTCCATATTGCCTGGCGACATCGTCACTTGCTTGCTCAAAGGCTCGGAAAAGCCGTTGTTGAACTTGCTCTGCGATCCCGATTCCGGTGTCAGATACTTCGAAAATCAGCGTTCGCTCTCCGTTGTGTTCTGTCTTGTCGGATAGGGCAGAACTGACCGAGTCCCCGAGTGTGGCGCTAATCGAAATCTCTCCATCGTGAGTGAATTTGACCGCGTTGGAAACGAGATTCGTGAGAATCTGACGTATGCGAAAAGGGTCACCAACTAGTATTCGCGGAAGCTCCACATCTGTGTAGGTCAGGAGCCGCAATCCGTTTGTCTCGGCGCGCGCAGCGAACAACTCAGCAGTCCCGTCAATTATTTCGTGAACAGGGTAAGGGATTTGCTCAAAATCCAGCTTGCCAGAATCGATCTTGGCGATGTCAAGAACGTCGTTGATTAAGCCAAGCAACAGTTCACTGGAGTTTGTAATCGTGTCTATGTACCTGGCTTGCTTGTTGGTGAGCTCGGTTTGTAGCAACAGATCGGTCATACCGATTACACCGTTCAATGGTGTCCGAATTTCGTGGCTCATCTTGGCAAGAAAATCGCCTTTAGCGGTTTCGGCCCTTTCGGCCTTGTTCTTCGCTTCCGTCAGTGCAAGTGCCTTTTTGCGCAGTTGCTCTTCTGAGTGCTTTCTATTCGTAATGTCTTCGGCAACGTACGAGTAGCGTTTACAACCATCGTTTGTGTCCTCGATGAAACGGACGGATGCCAGCGTCCACCGCCCTGACTCTCGGTCCTCTGATTCAAACTGCACTACCCTTCCTTCAGCTTCGCTTTGCCGGTATGCCGACAGCCAAGCTGAGATTTCCTCCGGAGAAAGCCCCGATTCGTGCGCCCAGGTTCCAGCCAGACTTGGTTGCGATCCACTGTGATTTTCGCAAGTGTCAAGATTATCTGAAACACAGAATATGTCATCGCCGTGCGTTTCCACGATGCCCATAGTGACAGGTGCGCTTTCATAGAAAGCCCGAATGGTCTTCTCTCTTTGGCCCAGGGAGTCCTCCGTCGACTTCTTGGCTTCGATTCGAAGCCGCTCAGTTGCTGTCACTCCGCGGGGCTCGGCGGTGGTATCGAGAAGGAAGATTGCAAAAGAAACCGAAAGCAGGCAGGTAGCAGCGAAAGCGAGGTAGTTTTCGGGTGCAAGTATCACCTGGTAGGCCTGAACTCCCAAGGCGATTAACAGGACGGCAACAAACAACCAAGATGGTTGGTAGAGATTCCGCCACCGATTCGTACGCCGGTCTACGGAATCGAATAGTGGCTTCGCTTGTAATTCAGTTGCCGCTGTTGCTTGTCTTGGCACGATTGCTCCTCTATTTGTCTGGTACCGTAGCAGACATGGTTTCTTGGATCTTCTCAACTAGCTGAGGCAGGGGGAGCGATTTCGTGACAAACCCGCTGACTCCCAAAGCCAGAGCGTTTTCGATTTCCTTCAAGTTCCCTGATTTCGTCGCGGTCATAAAGATGATCGGAACAAGACTCGTCGCAGCATGCATGCGAAGCGCACGCTGAACCTCAAAGCCGCTCATCCCAGGCATCGATAAGTCCATGAGGATGAGGTTGTAGTGGTTTTGGTCGGCCAGCTCCAGAGCCTGTTCTCCGCTCTGGGCTGTATCAACACTGAATCCAGCCGCCTCCAACGCCAGACGATACCGTTTGCGCACCAGGGCCATGTCGTCAACAACCAATAGTCGATTTTCTATTGCCGTGACGAAGGAAGACGAAATAAATAAGTTGAGATCGCTCTGCCTCGATTCATCGTATGCAGCGTCTGAAGCCGTGTCCGCCTGTCCCTCCAATTCCGAAAGCAATTCAGAAACCAGCCGACGATCGGTTTGCGCCATAACCTCGTCCGCGCCGGCGTACGTCGATAGCACGCTCTCGAGCCGACCGGCTAACTCGGCGATCTCTGCAAAATCAAACGTAGCAGAAGATCCGTGTAACCGATGCGCTGCGTCGCGTAGTGATCCGAGCTCGCGTCCACTAATAGACTCACCTTCGAACGCGGCCCACTCATCGATCATCTCCAACACAATACCCGGAAGTTCTCGGGCGTATTCAGCAAAAAGATCCTGCAATTCTTCTAGAAGACTCGCTGCGGAACTACTGTCGGCAGAGTTGCTCTCAATTGCCGTTCCATTGGTTTGTGCTCGTGTGGAATCGGCCGCCGTAGGCACGGCGTTTCCGTTTGAAGGAGGCGTACTTGTCGGGTCGAGCGCATCGGGGCTTTCGTTACCGGCCCGCGTCGCGTCACTCCAGAATGCAATAA
>CBDTVC010000580.1:0-2876 GCA_965363925.1 uncultured bacterium
ATCACCAACGGTCTTTCCAATTAACACCGGAATTGGCACCAACTACTTGTTTCACTCCGGTGTTCCTCAACTGCAGTTTTCCGCATTTATCATCTGTCTGCACGCCGATCGGATTCGCTCGTAATCTGTAGGTAGATGCAGTCGCGGCCTGAATCCTCAAATTATAAGTGGGCGTGTTGCCATCGATGGGGCAACGTACCGGAAATATGGCGGGCTGGCCTGTGTCATTGCCGTTTTTCGCCGCCCCGAGATACGAGCCGGTCACCGAGTAGTGCCGTTCCATCGCATTCGCAAGACCCACCAACGCGCCTGAACAATCGGTTCGTTTTGTTGCGAGTACCTGCTGCGTATAGGATGGATATGCGATTGCCGCGAGGATTCCGACAATAGCAATGACCACCATCAATTCGATGAGGCTGAAACCCTGCTGCTCTGTATTTGTATTCATGACGTTCCTTATCGCCCGCGCCGCGGGTTTTTGTAGTTGCTCGGAAGCAACCAGATTTCAGTAATCAGCCTGCCACCGGCAGCCATCTTGTAGCCAACGTGAGTCCCGACCAGAAGCTGAGACGACGGCACGCTGAAGGACTTCGGCGAATGTACGATCACGCTGTCCGCGAGCGCATACGCGATGTCGTTGACAACGATCACCTGCCGCTTAAGTTGCACGTCATCGAGAATACCGACGCGTTGAAACCCTTCTTTCGGGTAGTAGGCTGGAAACGCAGCGAACGCCAGTGAACTGGACATCACGGCTGCCACCGCTAACAGAGTTGTAAGTTTCTTCATCATTTATTCGTCCTCGGCTCCCCTACGGGGTGAGCTCTTCCCAAGATAAGCGACCCGTCTTCGGTCCTCCGACTTTCAGAATGTCGGTAACCTCGATCGTACTTCCGCCCGTTGTCTGGGTGGTTGATGTGTATCGTTTGTTCGCGAGATTCACCGGAGACGTTGGAATACCGACAATCTCGACTCCAGCGGCCATCTGTCCATTGATATTGTCGTCCGAATCAAGCAGGTGATCGCCGTTGAGGTCAAACGAGATTTCCGATGGGCGTCCGCCAGTTGTCCACTTGGCGACCATCAGCCAGCCTCGGCCACCCGATTCGCAAGGATTGGTGTCGGGTCGCATGGTATTGAAGAACACGAGATCGCCGCGTATCACAGGGTCCGTCACCACCCGCTCACCCGAGTCCGGGAGATCGATATACCAACCGCTGTCGTTACTGTAGTCAACCGCATTGTCCGACAAGGTACGACCAAAGGCGCCGCCAGTGCTTGCCCCAAGAGTAATGACTTGCTCAACAAAATCGCTTCTGCCGAGTTCCTTATCGCCTGAATCCCAAACGCCATACATCGACTGCAGATTGGTGCTCGTGATGTCGGAGGTAGTCAGATACTGACCCGTACCAAATATCACCAGAGTATTGGGCGAATTATTGGCTGCCGTCGGAATTTCGATGTTGCGAACGATAACCGGTGTCGACGTAATTTGCTGATTTGCGGGAGCAACAAACAACGGTTTCTTGGTGGTTCCTTGTTTGTACGCGACAGCCCACTGCCCAGCATTCGAACCGGAGAGATCAAACGCCCACATATTCCCTTCAAGGTCGCCTGCATAGGCTCTGTCTGCGTAGCCGTCGCCATCTGTATCAACGACCGCAGGGGTTGAAAGACCGTTACGATCCGTTGTGGAACCAACGTCTGTTGATATTTCGATGTAATCGCTGCCGGGTGTCCACGTACCATCCAGTCCTTCCTCAAGGAACAAGACAAACAGCTTAGCCTCACCACTACCCAGGTCGTTATATCCGTTGCCGAATATCGCCGCCCATCGAATGGTGTTGCTTCCACCGTTCATTGGCACGATCGAAGGCCGACTGAATGTATGCCCAAGGTCTGCATCATCAGCACTTGTGAATTCCCACATGACCGTATTGGCTGGGCTGCTACCGGCCTCCGAGAAAGAACCCGGGTCTGTCACGTCCAGCATGAACATGCCGCGGCCACCGCCACGAAGACCACCCAACAAAACCGTTTTCCAGCTTTGCGTAGACGATGTTGTCGTCTTGATGTATGCGTCCGCAATCGAAGCACGCAAATCAACGCTGTATTGGTGGGCATATGCCGGATCGGTCATGTAATGCAGACCGTCGGCCGTTGCATCCGAATACAATGAGCTCGGAATGTAGCCTAATACCTCGTTACCGTTGCTTTGCTGGAAGCCGTGCAACATCCCATCGTTGCCACCAACGTAGACAACACCGGGGCGAGTCGCCTGTGCTTCACGATACTCCGTGTACGTGTCGCCAGCAGTGCCGGGGAATGGGGATACGTCCGGCCAGTTTGATTCCGGTGCACCAACAAACACTGGCCCGGAGTGAACAATATCGCCGAGGCGTCCGTTACGCTCACGCAGTGCCTTGGTATTGAAGACATTCGTGCCGTCGTCGTAGTAGCAACTTTCTGCAGACGAGAACTCGCAACCCTTTGCACCGCGAATATGATCGTGACGGGCCATGCCAGTCGCAACGTTGTCGAGCGATCCGCTTGCGCTTGTGCGCAAGTCGAGCTTCTGCGCCGTTGTCAGGTCGGACCATTTAAACGCAATACCATCGCTGCCGTCATGCGTCAAAATGGTTCGATTGTTCGCAGTCAGGTTTCGATTCTTGAGCCGGGTTCCAGCAGACCAATTCGGCGTCGGGCTTATCGCGCCAGTCGCTGCATCCAGACCATAGGCGATCAGATCACCATTCCATTGCTCACTATTAAAGAGTGCCAGGTACACTTCCGAGTTCGTACTCAACGAACCCGTGTTGAATGCGACCGATGCCGATGATCCGATTCGACTCTGTATAGATCGTAATGAACCGCGC
>CBDTVC010000581.1:0-2873 GCA_965363925.1 uncultured bacterium
TATCCTCTTCGCGCGTCTATGGGCGGACGCGATGGGTTCTCAAACGCAGCCGGATCGTAACAAGCAGGGGATTGCAACACCTGACTCCGTGCGAGGGGGCCGACGTTGATGCGAAAGTGATCCAGAAGGCCTGCCTTCCGAGTCGCGAGAGTCCGCTTAGCGGCCGCTTATGGCCAGCAATCCGGTTCCACGCTTATTCTTTGTGCGAACATCAATTGCGTTAAACAGGAGACCAACAGGCAATGCAACGATGTAATAAAACGGTAGCACAATCAGAAAACCCCACCACGCACCTAGCATTTTCATCGGATACTTTATGAGCAGCCGCCAAGCAAAGCTTCCGGCCGGACCATACGTATAGATGGTCTTGATCGGATTGAGGCCAGCCGTTGCCAGCTTTTCTTCCAACTCGCGAATGTTATATCCGTCGCGAACGTGCTCGCCGATGAAGCTTTCGTCTCCCTCCTCCTTGATATCAGATCCGCCTTGGTCTGAAGGAGTGTTGACCAGCACACGCCCCCGTGGAGACAGAACCCTGTCAAAATTTACAAAAACACCTCGATCGTCTTCAATGTGTTCCATCACGTCAACCGACAGGATAAAATCGAAAGGCCCTTCCGCCTTTAATTCGGTCAGGTCATCGATTGCCAATGTCACACGGTCGCTGAGCCCACGTGCATCAAGGAGTTTCTGGAGTTGCGCCAGGTAATCGTCCTTGATGTCTACGGCCGTTATTTCGACGTTCGAGAAATTGGATAACATCCAGTAGGTGTACTGTCCGAATCCCGTTCCCGCGTCCAGTACCCGGATCGTCTCGCCGTCACCCATCTCCGAGAAGAGTTGCCGTATCGCACGCTTGACGTACCACGCCCTGAGAAAGACAGCGTTAAGAATTGAAAAGAAGAGTCGCTGTAGACTCGGCTGTCGATTAAATATCGCACCGAGCCGGTCCTTTATCGGGTCATATTCCATTCGCCAAAGATACGATCACGATTGCTTACCTCCCGTCCCGGGACGGTGATCTGTCTCGAATTGCTTGGTGACGTCCCCACTTACCGGCTCTGTTATCTGGCCGACAAGTTGTCCGGTGAGTTGCTCGATGGCTGTGCAGAATCCGTCCCAAGAATAGTTGGCCTTCTCGCGTTGAAGTGAAGAGGCCATGTCCGCCGCACGTTGTTTGACAAAAAAGTTCGACACAGATGCTGCAATAGCTCCAGGACTTTCGGGCGGAACAACGAACCCGACCTTATCGTGCCTCACAACTTCTGAAAGACCGCCGACATCCGTTACCAGGATGGGACGTTCGTAGTAAAAGGCAATCTGGGCAACACCACTCTGGGTAGCCGACCGGTAGGGCTGTACCACGAGATCCGCAGCACAGAAATAGGTGGGGACCTGGGCATCCGCAATATAGGTCGAGTCAAAACGCACGTGCCTGCCGATGCCGAGATCCTCTACTATACGTTTGTAGGTCTGTTCATTGTCATAGAACTCTCCTGCAACGACAAGCATAGCTTCCGGCAGCCGTTCGACGATTTGTGGCATTGCGTGGAGCAGTATATCCAGTCCTTTGTATTGCCGGATAAAACCGAAGAACAGCATAACGGATTTCTCCTCGCCAAGCCCAAGCGTAGTTCGAGCTTCTTGCCGATTTACCGGCGGACCAAAATTGTCGTAAACGGGATGTGGCGACACTACAACTGGAACGGTAACCCCGATCGTATCCTCCAGGTCTTGTTTGACCTGACGCGACAAGGCAATGACACCATCAACAATGCGGAACAGATACCGCGCCATAATCGAGTCGCCAATCTTTGGCTCATGTGGCACAGCATTGTGTGCGACAACCAGCACTTGGGCGCCGGATCGTTTTGCAATTTGTGCAATCCGTCGGTACGATGGCGAAAAGAAAGAAAGCCAGTAGTTCAAAATCACTACGTCTGGCTTGAGGGCGGCGATCCGCCGACCGGCTCGACCCCATGAAAGTGGATTTATCGAGTCGATCAACCGTTCAGGTTGCCGGCGTGCCAGGTCCTTGCCTGGCGGAACGGCGTCCACGGATGTTGAAGTTGCATCGACTACCGTTTGCGAAGAGCCCGGAAAAAGGAAGCCAGGATACTGCCGCGTAAATGTCACGACATCGACGGTATGCCCACGTTCCAACATTCCGAGTGCAAGTCGATCCACAAAGTGGGCTATCCCTCCACGATAAGGATGTGCTGGGCCGACAACCACGATCTTCATTTCAGCTCCGGAGTGCGGATTTATTCTTTCCCGCCGCGACTCAATTGATTGCAGCGAGTCTCACGCATACTGGCAGGCCACTCAAACATTAACGGTCTCGGCCACCGCAGACACTGAGAGTTCTTCCATGGCAGGACGAACAAACATTTCGCCCAGTAGGCCCGTCAAGAACATCTGTGCTCCAATGAGTAGCAGGGTGGCTCCCAACAGTAGCAGTGGTCGGTCGCCAATCGGGTGACCCAAAACAATTTTGTCAACCGATAGATAGAGCGAAATGACGAAACCAATCGCAAAGGCGATTGATCCGAGAGAACCAAAGAAGTGCATCGGCCGGGCTGCAAATCTGGTAAGGAAAAGAACGGTAAGCAGATCGAGGAACCCGCGGATAAAACGTTCGAACCCGAACTTTGTCTGTCCAAATTTTCGCTTGTGGTGTGTAACGGGAATTTCTGTAATTCGCTCAAACCCTTCATTCTTGGCGAGCAGTGGGATGTATCGATGGAGTTCGCCGTAAAGTCGGACGGATTCTACAACTTCTCTTCGATAGATCTTTAGGCCGCAATTAAAATCGTGGAGTTTGATCCCCGACATAACACGGGTCACCATGTTGAAAAATCGGCTCGGAATCG
>CBDTVC010000582.1:0-2873 GCA_965363925.1 uncultured bacterium
AGGTGATCGATCAGGACTCGTAGACGACCTGTCCAACCTCGGAATGATTGCCCATTTTTTTGACCGCGACTATACTGCGTCGATTGATTTGTACGACCAGGCCATTGCACTTGCCACTGAACTCAAGAACGACTACGACCTTGCGTGGTGTTATCGCGGCCTCGCTTCGATCGCCAAGGACAAAGGTGATTACCAGGGCGCTCTGGACCTCTACACCAAGGCTCTTGGGCTCTTCAGTGAGACCGGAGACATTGTTGGGTCGCTCATCGCCATCGGCGACATCCACCGTGCCAGAGGACAATTTGCAGATGCACGCGAAACATTCGAACAGGCACGGGATCTTGCACGAGAAGCAAAAAGCTTGAGGGACCTGGGGGCTGTCCTGACGTCATTGGCAGATCTCCAAAGGCTCGAGGGAGACATGAATGCGGCACTGAGTCTCGCCAACGAAGGACTGTCGATTGCCAAAAGCGTAGATAACCCTTGGGCCCAGAGCAACGCTCACGTTACGATTGGAAACATCCTGAATCAGATGGGGGCGAACCCCGAGGCAATCGCTCACTATGAAGTCGCAGATAGCTTTGCCGTTGCGGTACAGTCTGAAACGATGCGGGCAACGCCAATCAATAATATCGGCACAATCTATTTTCATCAGGGAGACTTCGCCCGAGCGCGACCGTTTTTCGAAGAAGCCCTAGAACTGCAACGCACCGCCAAAATTGAGGACGAGTTCACGGTGATCCTTCTGGGGAATATCGGCGAGATTCATCTTGAACAAGACTCGCTCAAACAAGCGGCGATCTGGCTGGAAGCGGCGTTGCGCATGGCAGATACCCTCGGCACCGAGCGGATCGGGGTATCTACCCGGAATATGGTTGGAAGACTTAGAATGAAGCAAGAACGATTTGATGAATCGGAGCAATTGCTTCGAGAAGCAGAAAAGGCTGCGCTCAGTGTCGGGGAAATGGCGGATCTGATCTTGATTCAAACAACACTCGGGGATCTGTTCATTCAGACAAGCCGACCAGAAATGGCAGTCCAAATATTGGATTCCGCGATTGACCAAGCATCACAGCTCGGCCTTGAACGAAACCTCTGGAGACCGCTCACATTGCGTGGTCACGCCCTCCGGAACTCAGGTAGAGCCGCAGATGCCATCAACAGTTACGAAAGATCTATCAACACCATCGAAGAGATTCGTAAGAGACTTGTTGGTGGAGATGCAGCGAGCAAGACCTTCTCCGAGAACAGAGATGTAGCGGATGCATACGAATCATTAATCGCCCTGCTGATTCAGCAAGGCGACGTGGAGCGAGCAATGGCCGTTCTTGAGCGCAGCAACAACGAGCAGCTTCGAAAACAACTCGGCGACCTGACATTACAATTTGCCGACAGTGAGAAAACCGCAGTTGTTGCCGAAGGAAAGGAGCGCAAAGCACGTGTAGATCAGCTGAAAGAACGCGTCGCTAAAGAAAAGTCACGTGCGGATCGTGAAAGCCGATCGGACCTTATTGCTTCGCTCGAACAAATGGTTACGGTGGCTGAGTCGGAGTACAATGGCTTTGTAAACACCGCCGTCAGACAGCACGCAGATCTTCGCAATCACTTGACGAATAGTGTCAACCCGATAGAATTCTCACGCAAGAAACGCAATATCCCCGATGACACTGCTGTAATTGCCTATCTCGTTGGACAAACTCAACTATTCATTTTTGTCGCAACGAAAAGTCAGGTAACGGCGGCAGTAATTCCCGTCGGGCGCGAAAAGGTCCATGCGCTTGTTGATTCTGTTTACGCGGTCGTGTCCAATCCAGTCTCGACCGCACGCCGCGGTGTTGTTTCGGTCGCACGAAACGGTAGGGATAGCGGTTCTTACGAAGAGGACGTTGCGGATTTACACAGGCTTCTAATAGGTCCCATAGAAAATGAGATCCGCGGAAAGAGCAAGCTGGCGATTGTGCCCAGTGGGAAACTACATCGTCTCCCCTTCCAAATGTTGTCACCAACCGGGACCTCGGACGGCGCACTATTTAGTCAACACACCATCTTCTACCTTTCAGACCTGGATGTTTTTCTCCAGGATAAGAACGAAGACGAGTTACGGGTAATGGCGTTTGCTGATGGCTCGCTGGACAACGCGGAACTTGAGGCAAATGAGATCGCCGAGCTGTTTCCTAATTCGGTTGTCTATGCTGGTGAGGAGGCTACCGAAGATCGCGCAAAGGCGCCTGGACTCCAGCATAATGTCCTGCACTTTGCGACGCATGGCATCCTGGACTTCAACAATTTTGATGAATCGTATCTACAGCTCGTTGATAACGATAGTGCCGGTGAAGATGGGAAGTTGACCATCGCGGAGATATGGAGCATGTCCGGCCTCGAAACCTATCGACTGGTGACACTTTCGGCGTGTGAAACGGCCGTGAGCGATGACCTCTCGAATGGTTGGCCAATAAACCCGGCAAACGCCTTTCTCACTGTTGGCGTGCCGTCGGTCGTGGCATCGCTCTGGGCGGTAGACGATCTCGCGACTTCCGTACTTATGCAATTGTTCTATTCGAACATGGCGGAATACGGGATTGCAGAATCAATGCGCATGGCACAAATGGAATTGGCCGAGACGGATGAGTTCGCCCATCCGTTCTTTTGGGCTCCGTTTGTCGCCTTTGGCGACTGGCGTTAAGCTTCTCGATGCCGGCGGCCGCGTCTTCCTGTCCTTAATATGCGAACCACGGCGAATTCAGCAACATAACAATCGCTGTCTTCGACTAGCTCGTCCCAGCATGCTGCGACCCGCGCAGGAAAAAGAACTGATCTATACTCGATTTCCGATGGTTGCATAACTACCGGCTCACTGCGTCAAGAGCTCCCAC
>CBDTVC010000583.1:0-2869 GCA_965363925.1 uncultured bacterium
GTACCCGGTTACCCCAACGAGGGGGACTGGCAAGTCAAGTGGAACCGTTTGCGCCACGACACCCGCCGTAGGCGAGAATGCGAGGATCGCAAGCAGAACGACAGAAAGAGCTGTCTGCCTATAGGTTTTTGGCAGTGGCGACGTGTGCGGCGGTAAAAAGCGCATCAAAGGGTTCTGAATCATTTCGTGGACGTGAATGGCGCTGTGTGAGATTGAAATGCCTGGAGGTCTAAACGTTAAAGACTGAAATGTCGCAGGCTAAAACTGGAGATTGCCACAAGGTCTACTAAGTAGTCGCAATATCAAAACTTAAACAATCATGCGGAATTGAGTATTCAAATATTACTCCGCCAGGCTCGTTGCACGCCGGAGTCTCGTTAATCTGAAGCGACGAGGCATACCGCCAGGTCCATAACGTTGGTATGAGTTGGTCCTGTTAGGACTAGTGAATCGATTTTGGAAAGCGCGGTATGGGAGTCGTTTCTGTCGAGAATTGCGTCTACCAACAGCCCTCTGGATTCAAGTGACATCAGCGTCCTTTCGGTTACCCACCCGCCAGCTGCAGCTGTAGGTCCGTCAATTCCATCGGTTCCACCACAGAGGACGACCATCTTGCGGGTGGTTGAATCCATCTCACGGCACGAGGCGATCACGCACTCCTGGTTTCGGCCGCCTTTGCCGGACCCGACGACACGTACGGTTGTCTCACCACCAGCGATTATAGCGAGCGGCCCAGAATGGGATCGGGACAGCCGCGTTAGCATTCTAGTCAGGTAGCTGCCGGCTTGGCGGGCTTCACCAGAAAGATGCAGCGTGGATGGAGTTGGGTATCCGACTTCCTGTGCCTCCCTCAACGCACCAGCGATTGCTGATCGATTGTCTGCCAACAAGTGATGTGTCACGCGGGCTCGAACCGCGGCACCGGTCAACGACTTCGCGCGCTGATTGCCCAACGCGATCATATTGCTTGAGACCATCGGATAGCTACCTTCACTGATCATAGACAGGCCGGCAGGCGGAAGATGCGTGGGCCCACTCGCAACGATCGACAGGTCACTCGTCGGTACGTCCGATATTATTAGCGCTTCCACGCGAGCAGCGCCGGTAAATTGGAGCAGTCCCCCTGAACCAAACTTGGTCAACAGTCGTCGCAAAACGTTCATCCGGATTATGTCGCCGCCATCCCGAAGTTCGTGATCCGTGAAGGCAACAAGCTCGTCGAGGCTCAGGCCGTCAATTGGTGCCGCCCAAGTGGCTGATCCACCGCCAGAAATCAAGGCAATGACGCAATCGTCACTCGACAGATTTGCGTGTTTCAGGAACGAGATCGTCCGATTCACGGCGTCGACGGATGACTGATCTGGTGTGGGGTGAGCACCCTCTATGACGGAGATCGACTCGGGAAACTCATATCGTTTTGGGAGCGTGTCTCGATATCCCTTCGGAACTGTTACGATACCGGATAACGAACTCGGCTCCAGGAGATCAGGATTGCGCTTTGCGGCCGACTCAATAGCGCTCGCCAGTGAAAGTGCTGCCTTCCCACATCCGACAACAACGTAGCGTTTTGTAAACCGAGAGCGTCGTCGGCCGGCAATGCGCTCAAGAAGTCCCCGATCCACGATCAGTAGCGGATCCACGGCGGCAAGGCCAGCCTTCCAGATACGAACGGCATCGTCAACTGATCGGTCATGTCTATCCACTTCCGGCATTCATTTCCTCATCAGTCGGTTTACGGCACTTCAGAAGGTCGAAAAGACAGGCGTTGAGATAAGGTACGGTGGTTGCATTCAGGGCTTGAGAGAAATCGTTTGCCTAAGAGCGGCCATGAACAAACTGTTGTTACTCCTGTCTACGGCACTATCCGTTCTCATGCTCGAGCACGGACTTCGCCAATTTGGGCCCGTCTCGCACGACATCGCACAACGGACGTTTCTTCCAAGCGTCGGGCCGTGGCGTGCCCCAAACACGTTTGTACCGCGGCCGCGCTACTCCAACGAAAACCATCGCGGACATTATACTAATTCCCTCGGGATGGTCGGTCCAGAAATTGCCCGCAAGGACGCAATTATCCCCGGCGATAGCGGCCGTACGACTCGCATACTATTCCTTGGCGATAGTATCATCGAGGGCCTGGCAGTACCGAACGGACAACGAGTGACGGATCTAATCGGCGAGCGGAGTGCCGGCTCTCTCGAAGCGATCAATATGGCGACGTCCGGGATTGGCACTGTGCAGCAACTCGCGCTCTATCGAACTGTTGCCCCGCTTGTCAATGCGGATGTAGTCGTGTTGGCTCTCTTTCCAGGAAATGATATCGCGAACAATTACCTGACTCTCGAGCAATCATTCGGAAACCATTTTTTGGACCGATGGGCGTGGGCAGACGTTCAGAATGACTCGTTAGTCGTGCACGAACCGGCCATCGGGCCGAGTGTTAACACTTCCTCGCATACAACTGGTGTGATTAGGGGTCTTTTGCCGTCGACGTACGCACATCTATCGCTCGTAAAGAATCGCCTCGCTCACGTTGCCCGTCGAAGTGGTGTTCAGCGGTCCGCGCTATCGGAAGGCAATCTCAGTTATCTCGACGTCTATTCGCCCCCTACCGGCAAGACACCCTGGAGTCAAGCATGGGCGATTTCAGAGATGACGTTGTTACAACTTCGCAACGAGGTTGCATCCAACGGTTCAATATTTCAGCTTGTGATCTTGCCTGATCCAATTCATGCACACGCGATCGCCGGTTCTCAGCAACTCCGAAATCAAATACTGAACCTGGAAAGTGGACCCGGCAACTCTTCGATCGGGATTAACACGTTTGACCCCTTCTATCCCCACAAGCGAATCAGGTCTTTTGCTGACGCAA
>CBDTVC010000584.1:0-2868 GCA_965363925.1 uncultured bacterium
GTTGGTGAAATTCTTCGAAACCGGGTAGCGCGCGATGCCGGCTGTAGCGGTATCGTTCGTCAGGAGTTAATTGATTCATGGCATTGCGGCTGAAGCCTAGTCCAGCGTAGACAGAATCTCGTTATCCGGATCAATCGAATCATGCGGTAAGCTACCGCGGTGTGATCGAAGGTAAACGAAGGGCGTGGGTTCGAGAAAATCGGAGACCCGCGTCATATACACATCAGCATAACGCTCTACTTGTCGAGCGTAGTGACTCTTGTCTTTTCCTGTCCGCATCAACATTCCCCAGTTCGGATTGAGCAACTCGGCTGATTGCTGGGCGAGCGGGCCAATTTCGACGTCGAGCGCGACCAGCTTCGTCCGCAGTTTGTTGAGTGTTTTGGAGAAGGCTTTCTTCTCGTCCTTTGAAACAGATTCGTGACCGTTCTTGACCCTCTGCAGTCGGAGTCGGGTGGCAGAATACTCACTTTCCAATTGCTTTTTGAGGCTCATCTGCTTCGAGAGAATGTCTTGCACGGGCAGGAAGTCCGTTAGAGCATTTATCTCATCTTCCAACTCACGAATCACGAGTGCTGTCCGCCATCGCAAAATACTTTTCGAGACGTTAACATCCGCGAAGAGATGATCGCCTACATAAAGAATCTCTTCGCCGGACATGTTCAGGCTTTCCTCGATCAAGGACGCACTGGCTCCAACATAGGCTTTGCCAGGCTCCAGAGGGCCGACGTGTTCACGCAAGAGTCCGTCCTCGGAGACAACTTCGAATGCTGGTGACCGACCCGAAAAGAATGTTGGTTTGCGGGCGCCGACGATCGTGATTTCAAATAGATCGCGCCAGGTCATATCCCCGGGTAAAAAGGGATCCATCGTGTATTCAAGCATGGCTGATGCAAACGACCACTCTGAATTAGTAATCAGCAGAATTTTCTTGCCCGCTTCCTTTTGGTCCAATAGTGTCCGAGGCATGTCTGGATCCACGTCGACAAAATCTTCGGGGCAGGCGACAATTTCGGCTTTAAGGCGACCCTCCATGTGAGCCTGGTCAAGGGAACGTTTCACCATCTCGTACAATCCGTCATAGCCTCGAGTTGGAGCGATTTTTCCTTGGTCGAAGAGATCAACGAGTTGTAGATAGATTCCTGCCTCGGAAATGGAGAATAACGTGTTCAAGAAAACCCAGCGGCGATCGTTCAGGTCGACCACTGTCTCACTATAAAGTGACTTCTTTTCGCTAAGCGGAAGGGGGGTCGAGCCGTGAAAAGCGTACTTGACGTATCCGAAGCGATCCGCCTTTACAACGTTTCCAAGCTCTGTGTCTATAATCAAGCCCCGCATGACCAGGTTTGGATCAAACGCGAGCCCGGCAACAGGCCATCCCGTTGACTCAAGTTTTTCCTTGATGTACGAATAGGTCCGCTCCTCCCAAGCTTTCATGTGATAGTGGACCAGCGTGTAGTCCATATCATATCCGATCGCCCGGATCTTGCGCAGGTTCAGCGTGCGGTTGCAGTAAAGTCCGTCCTTGGTCGGTTGTCTGTGCATCAAATGGAGGTCTGAATTGAATAATTGTTGGTTGTACTACCAGTAGTGGGAGGCGATCCCGGATTGAATCGCCGATTGGCAGGTGATTGTCAAACTCGATCCAACGAAGCAGGTCACGGTTTCCGCCCAAGGCTGAAGCGGCCCTTAGACATTATCGTTGTTGCTATGCCGTGAGCTAGGGTTGCGGATGGTCGAGATGAGACACTATCGGCAAAGAAGTGAAGAGGCAAACTTGCATTAGTCGCGATATGACCGCGAACCAGTCCACACGAGCTTCGTCTGGTGGACCGCAAACTATCCGAATAAAAAATGGCCCACCCACCCAATTGCCGATCCGTCACGTCTCCGTTTTTACGCGGGTCTGTCTGTCGGTGTCGGGGAATCCTGACGAGCACTAGCAATAGAATGTGTGCGCATTCTGTCACCGTTCGGCCAGGATTGGCAATCAAGCGGATGAGCCAACTGTTCGGATTCGTTCATAATTGAATCCTCTATGCCAAGAATACTATCGAAACGAGTGTGCCTGAATAGGAAAAACGGATCAAATAGCAGAGGTCGGCCAAGACAATGAAAGGGGAAATCAATCATTATTCGCTTGTGGGACTCTTTTGAGCGGATTTGGTGTAGTGCTATTGCCCCATACTGTCAACGCCTTCGGGGTTTTGGCCGCGTTACTTCCTTCACCGTTGACTCATACAGGCACAAGTGGACTAAGCGGTGACGATAAAACAATGCCTGATCGGTCACGGCGGGACCTAAATATTGTGAGGAGTCATTTCCGGCAAGCGGATGGTGGGATCGAGTGCCAATTGGATAACCGCACTCGATGGACTATCCAAGTCGATTGCTCGTTGCCTGCCCGAAGGCGCACAACGTAGATGCCGCTTGAATATCCCGAGCCGTCAACGGGATTTCGTGACGCCCGGCGCTGGCAAATTCACCAGATATAATTGACACTCGTCCGCCCAGGATGTCGAACAAGTCCAATGTGAGTTCATCGTCATGCTGCTGCGCGAGCGCGGTCGGGATTGCCGGTCTCGTCCTCCAGTCATCAGCCATCGATTTTGTATCATAAAGTCGGTGTCGTCGATTCTATGAACTGCCTGCCAACATGATACACTTGCTGCTCGTTCCCGAGTCGATTCGGGTTCTCGCCCTTGTTTTGTTGAACGTCGCGATCACGTTGTACCTCGTGCGGAACCGCAGCCACGAGGGAGCAACGGGATGGCTAGCCGTTTTTACCGGCGGTATGGCGGTGTTTTACCTCATTCGCTTCGCGATGTCGGTTGTGTTTCCGATCGTGCCGCGATCCCCGCTCGATTA
>CBDTVC010000585.1:0-2866 GCA_965363925.1 uncultured bacterium
ACGCGGAATCAGGTCGACAACGGACGTCGTTGCCACTGCGGAGAACGTCAGAGTGCCGAGGTCCATCGGCATAACATTCATGGTAACCGTCACGCTTTCGCCGAGACCCATGTCTCCGACAGCACACGCAACAAGATTCCCAGTAGCCGAACACGATACACCCTCGGCAACAAATCCGAGCAAATCACCAACTCCGGCAATGCTGGCGTCGAGTAGAACGTCCGGCGCTATATCTGGCCCCGTGTTCGTCAGTGTAGTTACGTAGGAGAGTTCAAGCCCCTTCAACGTTGTATCTGTCTTTGTTACCACAAGCGCTGGATCTGCTGCTTGCGTGATTACGTGCAATACCTCCGGTGTTTCAATTGGAGGATTGAAGTCGAAGACAATTGATGCATCGTTACGGATCTCCGTCCCGTCCGTCAGTCCTGCAACGGGTTGCACAGAGAACGCCACCGCGCCTTCGCCTTTCGGCGGATTAACATTTGGTACGAGGTTAATATCCGTAAACCGGAAGCTCACCGTTTGGCCAGTTACGTCGTAGGTAAACACTGAGTCCGCGCTTGTCGAAATAATCTTAAGAGTTGTCGGGTCGAGTTCCGCCGGCAGCTCATCCGTTATCACGACATCCGCGGCAGGCGCTGTTGCTTCTGCCTTGTTCTCAAACTGTATCGTATAAACAAGTGAGTCTTCTGCTTGTGCCAATGGCACGAAGTACTTGATACACCGTATTTCGTTTACTCCGTCAACTTCGACCTCGCCAAACTCACACGGATATGTCCGTGCTGCTGTTTTGTCGTTTGGATCCCACGGGCCGCGGATCATATATCGATCTCGGTCGCGAGGGAGGTCACATCCAGACTGCGTAGATGCAGACACGTCAATCATGTCAATTCCACCCGTTTTGAAACTAAACGGTCGACAGAGTACATTCCTGAAAAACGCGGCCATCACTCCAACACTGTCCGAATAAGCAGACCAGTACCAGCTTGGTACCGGAAGCGGCGGTTCAAGAACCGACTCGAAGGCGTCATCAATTGCCTCATCCGGGCCAGAATATTCGTCCGGATCTTCGGTCACATCGTAGGCGTCACCAACGTGTCCCTCAAATACTCCGAGGAAAGCGTCCTGGACTTCGTCCGTTAACGTTTGTCCGTCAGCGTTTACAATTGCTGCGATTTCATCCGGATCAAACTGATCTCCAACTGCGATAATGAGCGCCTCCGTCACAGCGTGTTCGACGGTGTTCAGGTCGAGCGCAAATGAGATTGCTTGCGCAGCCTGTTCAACAGCCGAAGCGAGATCGGCAGTTGAGACTCCGTCAACCAATCCGCGCACGCCACCGCTGGACGTTCCTTGAAGAACAGCTGTAACGAGATCAACAAATTCTGATTCGTTCACCACCCCGGGCGTGTAGACTTCAATCGGATGGTAGTCACCCAGATAGATCGGATCAGAAAGAGCAGTCTTCCCCAGCCACGAACTGGCGTTGGACTCATCATCGAACGTCACAAACTCTGTCGGAAGCCTCCAGCCCAATGGAATCCTCAACGTCTCATCTCGTTTGGCGGTCACAAGCAAGACAGCCTTCTCGGGATGGGTGGTCGTTTGGGAACTCCACGCACCCGCTCTAAATCGCATCGTTCCTGGAAGTGGTGGTTCAATTACAATCAGGTAATACCCCTCGTCCGTAGCATTGGAGGCCGGATGCACGATCAGTTGATTGTAGAACATCTTGCCGCCAATCGGTATGCCGGGGAGATCCGTCAGTTGAAACACAGGAAATGCAATCCAGGGTTCGACGGACAGGCTTACTCGCGCTGATTCAGCGCCGTCCTGTACAACCACATCAAAAGTGCTGAACAAGGTCCGGTCTGTAAGATCGAACTGCGCACTGATGGATCGTGAGCCGAAGCTGACAATCTCGCCCGGTACCTGTCGAAGCGTTGGTGCACTGTCGTCGGGCATCAAGCAGTCGGTGCACTCCAGACGAACCGTCGAGTTTGTAGTGAACCCTGTCCCGAAGACCTGGAGCCTTCGCATGTCGCCGCCAACCAGTCTACCGGGTGAAACAAACGTTATCGCAACAGAAGACGCTGAGCCTTCTTTTGCGATAATATCCACTCGGTCGATGAGGTATTCGACGGCAAAGTCAATTCCGGTGATTGTTGACAGGACCACGTCGAACGAGTCTGCAATGGCGCCGGTCGCTGTGAGTACTGAGAACCGTTCTCCCACTGCGGGAGAGTATGCGGTTGTTGATGTGACAGTTAGTATGCCGCCAAGAATAACACTTCCGTTGATGTTTAATTGGTCGTACGTCACTCCAGGGTCCGTCCCATCAATTTCAATCTCAAGAGTGCTGGTTTCTGTGTCAAGATTGATCGCTCCACTCATTAGAAGGTTGCCGGATGATTCCCCGGGAGCAATTACGCCCGAGTTCCGGAAAGTGCCGGTGACGGTGGTCATGTCAAAAGCGGAATTACCAGCCAAAACTCCTCCAGCCTCGTTGTTGAATTCTTCGTCGAAGCGAATGGTACCCGAATTGGCCTCGGTAAGCCCGCGGTCGAGATTGGTGTAGCCGGCCTTCCTTATCCGCGTGACTCCGTCGCCCCCGACCTTCCGCACTATGCCAAGATTATCAAAGCGAGCGTCATGACTTCCATCGATCCATCCATCTCCAAAGATCTCGAACACGCCCGTCGCTTCATTGCCGATTACGCCCGAGCGGTCTAGTACGATTTGCGTCCCTTCGTAGTCTACTCTGCCGCGGTTGATCAAAGACCCACCAATAATCTTCCGCAAGTCCGAACTAAACTTGATGTACCCTTCGTTTGCGACATGGCCACGAATCTCGCCACCAATGAAG
>CBDTVC010000586.1:0-2865 GCA_965363925.1 uncultured bacterium
TCCACAACGTACCGGCTCGATCCTCGTAAATTGAGGTAATTTGTTCCGGACCGGCGCCATCTGCGCCCAGTACCGAAAGAAACGAACCCTTATCGTATATAACTAGCCCGCCGCCATCGGTGCCGATCCAAAGCGTGCCGTCGATCCGAACTTCGAGTGCACGAATTGACTGGTTCGCGGCAAATTCAGGCACATTTGCATCATCAAAAACGGCAAAATCAATCCCGTTGAAGCGTACGAGCCCTTCTTCGGTACCAAACCACATGTAGCCGTCGTCAGTCTGCTCGATCGCCGCGATTGTATTTTGCGGAAGCCCGTCGTCGCTCTGCCACGAGCGTTGAACCAACTGAGTCAGGCTACCCTCGGTCACGTCGACCCGGAACTGCCCCACACTCGCCAAAGGCGTCAGTAGGGATGCAGTCAGGACACCGACTAGGAGCAGAAAGCCCGATGATATGTGACGTTTGTTGGACAAATAGCGCGCAGAACAAGATTAAAAGTCGTGGAGGCGCGACGTGACAGTCAGTACCTGCTGCCGCGACTCCGAGTAGGTATCGACGGAGAGTATTTGTCCATTAACAATTTTGGTGCGCGATTCGTCCCGTTTTTCGTGAAAAGAACACAATTCGCTTCCTAAATCTCTCACTAATGCGGTCAATTGATAACAGCGGTGCTTGGGCGGCTCTTTTCTCTCAATCGTTTAAAACGACTTGTGCCGCTGCCGATTAACAAAGCTCACATCAGAGTGTCCGGTCGGCTAACGGAGTACTGCAGCGCACGCAAGAATTAATATTTAGGCGTCTGCAGGAGAAGAAGCCGGTTCGCGTACGCCCTTCTGGCAGGGTGACACAATAGCAAGCACAGTCCGACCTACGCAAACCGGACAACATAAATCACATAGTCATGCGCACACTAATCACTCGAATTGCTGCACCCTTTGCATTCATTCTTGCAATCGGATTGGCCGGATGCTCCGATTCGCTCGTTCAGAGCGAATTTGATTCGTCCGATGATACAGCCACGCAGGAAAGCAGCAAACTAAGAAACGGTCACCTCGTCGATCAGGCTACAAATGCCCCCGGCACCGCAGGCAAGCGCAAGCGCAAGCGCAAGCGCAAGCGCAAGCGCAAGGTTCTTGAACGCCCACTGGGATCGACGACTCCGGAGCCAAAAGCGCCAACGGACCCAGCGCCGTCCACGAGTCCGGATTCGGAACCTGAAGGTGCCCGATCTGCTGATCCAACACCGGAAAGCAACGAAGCTCCTGAGGCGGAGGACAATGATGCCAAGGACGACGACGTCGAATTGGGAGTCGGTTCTCCGAACGAGAGTATTTCAATCATAGTCGGCCTAAATGACACGGTTTTGGACGCGAGTAAAATTCTTCGTCGCTACAAAATCCTTCGCCGCTACGAGTTCACCAATACGTTTAACGGTTTGGCCGGTGAAATCGATAAGGACGCCCTTGCTGACGTGCTCAAAGAGATGGAAAGCGACCCGGATATTGAATGGGTAGAGCCTGATATTTTCTTGAAGATGGAAGATCAGGACGTCAAGGCCACTGGTTTTGAGCAGAAGTTGCCATGGGGGATTGACCGAATTGGTGGAACTAAGAGTTCGACAGTATCCGGCGACGGCAGCGGCTCAGTCGAAGGGGTCCACTTGTTTGTACTTGATTCAGGTGTTTCACCGATCGACGTAAACGTAGACATGCGGACACGTGAAAACTACACGTCTTCGACAACCGATTATGACACGTTTGGTCACGGCATGCACATCGCCGCAACCGCTGCCGCACGGGACGATTGGTTTGGTGTCGTGGGAGTCGCCCCTAATGCGACGACTTGGAGTCTTAAGGTCCTCGATGAGGAAGGCAGCACGGATATGTCAACTGTAATCGCGGCGATTGATCGGGTAATAGGAATTCAGAAGGGCTACCCGGGCGTACCGGGAGTCATCAACATCTCGTTTGGTGGTGATGTAGGTACCACTGCGAACACCGCCTTAGACGACGCCGTCGACGCCGCCGTTGCCGCCGGTATCGTAGTGGTCGTTGCGGCCGGCAACGAGGGAATCGACGCATCGACTGTTACACCTGCCCATGCGAAGGGAGCCATCACGGTAGGCGCATACGACGTTTACAATCGCTTCGCGTCGTTCTCCAATTACGGCGAGTCGGTTGACATCCTTGCACCGGGCGTTGACATTCTTTCATTGGGTACGTTCGAGAATATGAGCATTTTCTCTGGAGTTACGATGACTGGTACGTCTATGGCGACTCCACACGTTTCTGGGGCGGCATTGCTCTATCTGTCTCAGAATCCGAGCGCGAGCCCGGCGCAGGTCAAGAGAAAGCTGATCAAGAAAGGTCGCTCGGAGATTAGTAACGTCCCGGCCGGTACCACAAACTTGACGGTTTGGGTTGGCGGATTCTAGCAGTCAGGTGGACAGCAATCGCTTTAAACGATGTAGTTGGGCCCGTTCTCTGGTGGAGGCGGGCCCACTGCTCGTTTATGCAGTACCGCCCAATTATTCCTGCTCGATCTAAGGAGCAGATCGGTAGCACGGACGTACCAGACAAAACACAGCCGAATTTCGGCGCCGTTTGGTCTAATTACGTTTCCCATGCGATCCATCTCGATATCTGTACTCCATTCTTGCTATTTCGTGACGCACACCTTTGCGCTAGTCCTGATCCTATTGCCTTCGATTGCATGTGGGCAGTCGGACGGTTCTGATCCGTTTGATTCCGGCGGTGTGTTGATGCCGGAGCAGGCCTCTTATGACGTGACGTACTACGACCTGACCCTGGCGGTTGATGAGAACAAGCGACCGATCGATGGGAGTTTGATGGCGATTGCCACG
>CBDTVC010000587.1:0-2862 GCA_965363925.1 uncultured bacterium
GTGTTCGAAGTGGACCCTAGCTTTGTGCTATTTACTCTCGAAAAATCGCTTGGCGGGTTGAATGAGAATCGGGCAAAACCTCGGCATCTGTCGAGGATTGAACAGCAGTTCATGAGCAAGATGCTCGCCCGGATTATGCAGGAGCTTTCCGATGCCTGGGGCGAAATAGCGGTAATGAAATTTCAGGAAACGGGCTTCGAGTCAAATGCCGAGTTTATACAGATTATTCCCGGATCCGAACCTGTCCTTGTTTCGCGCTTCAGGCTGATCGCCTACTCGACGGAATACTACTTCCATGTTTGTTATCCGTATCTGATGCTGAGGCAAGTACTTGGGCGTACGGGAATCAAGCAGTGGCTTTCTCGCTCGCGGAGAGATGTCGACGAAGATATTCGCGATCAGTTTACGCATCATCTCGGCGAAACCCAGGTTGATCTACGAGTAGAACTTGGGCGCGCACGCCTCTCCCTCAATGACGTAAAGCACCTGCAAGTAGGTGATATTATCCCTCTCCACAAAGACGCTACGGACACAATCGACGTTTTAATCGGCGACAGACCCTTCTGTACCGGTCAAATTGGGCGCGTTGGTAAGCGTCTTGCGGTTGGCGTAAGCCAGGTAGTAAACAATAACGAGCATGAGTAGTGACTTTCTTGCTGTAGCGCAATCGCGACAGGAGCAATTAGCCGCCGCATTGGGCGAAACCCTTGGCGAAGACATCGCCGTATCGGTAAGTCCAACCGGCGAGTCGTTCACGATTCCGGATTGCCTTAGCGACTCCTTTGCGGCAAAAGCCACGGGAGATGGCTTCGAATTTGTCATCCTCGTCAAAGAAGCCACGCTGGAGACAATCGGCGAACCAGACGTTCCAGGTGGTCCAGCTACTACGCTGCAATCCATTGCCTCGAATGTTGCAGCAACAATGGCGGACAAGGCGGCTGGCGACGTAAACATCGAAATAAGCAGCCCCGGCGAGTTTGACGGCACTGCTCTGGCTGACTTCATCTTTGTCAGTTTGACAGCTGATTCGGGTACAAACAGCTACGAAATCAGCGTTGCCCTGGCGCCGACTACCGAATTGTCCGCTGACGCTCCCGGGATCGCGCTCCCTGACTTTGGAACAGCAACCACGCAGACAACGAATATCGTTGCCGGCCTTGGCATGCTAGCCGACGTAGAAGTCGATGTAACGGTCGAGCTCGGTCGCAGACGTTTGCCCATAAACGAACTGCTGAACCTCACCCGTGGATCAATCATCGAGCTGGACAAGCTTGTTGGAGAACCGTTGGAAGTTTATGTCAACAATCGACTTATAGCTGACGGCGAAGCGGTTGTGATCGACGAGCAATTTGGCATTCGCATTACGAACATCATTGCGTCTGCCCAACGGGCACTCACCGGCTAGCAGATTGGCATTGGCACCATTTATGCATTCTCCTGCATCAGCCGTGCCCAACGCTTACTATTATTTTTCTCAGAGGCCGGCCAATATTTGTTCGGCTAATGTTCCAGGATTCCCTCCCCCTCGTACGTCGAGGTCGCAAGACAGTTGTGCTTGCACTATTCATCTTCCTCGCGGCCAGCGTCATCGCTGTAATCAATCGCATGGAAGACGACGTTACCCTTCCTTCTGTTGACGAGAGTACCGGCCCGCTTACATCAGCATGGCTGGCTCCCACCAACGCAACTTCGAGCATCTCTCCCCTTCCCGTGCGAAACGGAACAGGATCTGATTCCGATTCATCAGTCGCTTCAGACAATTCTACTACTCGCGTCAATTTGGAGTCGTCTGAGTTACGATCAACGGTGGTTGGTACACGACCTACCGAATTCGATTCTTCCAGAACGACCCTGGCAACCAATCCGGCTTCCGTCTCGGATTCGACCGTAACTCAACAATGGCGACGATCAACCACGAGCGCAGTGCTGCCGACACGCGAACCGCGACCGCTTGGCGGCACGTACATCGCTTTGATATTACTTATCGCCGGTAGCGGTGTTGCACTCTGGTTGAAGCGGACGAAGCGCCCGGGCTTTTCAGATACAACAATCGAATCACTCGCGAAGATGGCGCTTCCGAATCATCAGGAAGTCCGACTTATACGTGTCCGAAATCGAGAAATACTGATTGCTTCAACGCAATCATCTGTCACAGTACTGCAAACCTTTGACGTAGCCCCGGAAGGTTTGCCGCCAACAGGCAGCTTGTCAATTGATCCCGCCGATCTCAACAATATCGGGGACGCCGAACCCACATTCGCGGATCCGCCAGGTAGGGAGTCGGACGGGAAGACTGTGCGCAAGAGCTTAGATAGATCGGCGTCTAGATCACGAGCCGCTATCTCTGTGGATCACCCTTCGGTTTCCAAATCGGACGAATCAAGACGACAACCGCGCTCATTCGGTGCTCACCTTCTCGAGCGGACGCAATCGACCACGGAGGCCTGCAATGATTAGGATCTCCAAAGCGAAAAGACTCACCCAACTAAATACTCGGGAATCGGTGAACACCACCATTGCGGATCATCGCCGTGCTCGAACCGGCTCGCTTAATCTCCAGTATCTAATTCGTTTGGGTGCTTTGATCGCAGTGTTGTTGATCGCTTCGACGGTACCGGTCGAAAGCAGTGCACAGGTCGTGGCTGACAGTACCGGTCAATTCAACTCGTTTGGATTTCCGTCACTCACACTTTCACAAAACGACAACGATTACTCAGCGCCAATCCAGGTGCTGCTGCTTCTCACCGTACTGTCGCTTGCACCTGCGATCATCATCTTGATGACCAGCTTCACGCGTTTGGTTGTTGTGCTTGGCATTTTAAGGCGGGGACTTGGGATGCAACAGTCCCCGCCCTCACAGGT
>CBDTVC010000588.1:0-2846 GCA_965363925.1 uncultured bacterium
ACGGTCTTGTGGACGAGCAAGAGCGATTATTCCCAACGCTAACGCTCCCATCCGCAAAACAGAGGGTAGCCAACGCATACGCGCCCAGATTGAGGCCGGAATATCTTTTGCGGCGGCAATGCTGCTATACCGGAGACCGACCCGCGAGCGCGAACGCCACCAGTCCCAAAGACCCACAATCAGGACCAATGGTAAAAGGAAAAGCCATCCGGGTTGAGCAAATTCCATTGTTATTGTGGGATACTCGTTTGAGTTGTTAACGTATCGGGTGCCTGTTCACTAGGTCCTGTAGTGTTGGCGGCCGCAGTGTTGCCGTCTGTCGTGTCCCTGTTCGCACCATTCAGTTCCGCAGCCCTCATGTCCGAACTTGGTAACACTTTCGGCACAAGCGGCACAAGCGGCATTGTGGAAGTCGGTGGCGCGGCAGTCGGTGACTCGGCGAATGTGGCGTCCAGAAGCTGCGGCAGAATCATCCCGGACGGTCCAATCAGCGTGTCGTTCATAACGTGAGATATAGCGCTTCGTTCGATGTTGACCTCGATCGTATAGGCACCGTTTTGTCGGGCGAACTCCGGAAGCATCGCGACGGGATAAACGACGCCTGATGTGCCTATAGAAAGCAGAACATCACATTCCCGCGCCGCCGAAACGGCGTGCTCAAAGGCGCCAGTGGGCAACATCTCTCCAAACCAAACGACACCGGGCCTGATCAAACCTCGACATGCTGAACACGTCATCGGTAGTTCGTCAGCATCCGCGAGTGTTTGCGTGGTTTTTAGTCCACACTCGATACAAAACTGGTCGGACAGATTGCCGTGCACTTCGATTATTTTCGTGGATCCAGCACGGTGATGCAGGTTGTCCACGTTTTGCGTAACCAATAAGAAACTGTTAAACCGATTCTCAAGCTCTGCTATTGCGAGGTGCCCTGGATTCGGCTGTATAGACTCCAATTTCCTGGTACGCTCACGGTACCACGATTGTACGAGTACAGGATCACGTCTGAACCCTGCTTCGCTGGCCAGGTCTTCTGGTTTGTGCTTCGCCCAGTGACCGCCCTTGTCCCGAAACGTTGGAACGCCACTTTCAGCACTAATGCCGGCGCCAGTAAGTACTACAATCGACGAGGCTTCGCGTAGCCTGTTTATGGTTTCGGCGGTGAAACGTATGCTCATGGCGTGCCTCCCGAACTGTTCAGCGAATCGGAGGAGGTAGCGCCCGGAGCATTTTTGATCCACTCATCGATATCCGAATCGTCACCTGAAGCAGTTGACGTCTGAGGCGCGGATGGCTCAGCCTTTACGGCTTCTGCAGAGGCGGGCGGTATTGAGTCCGGAGCTGGTGTATCCGCTCGTGAAGTCAAAACCGATTCTGGTTCTAAATCTGATTTGATCGTTGCTTGAGGTGCGGGCTCAGAGGCAGACGATTGTTCTTCAACATCGCTTTCCTGTTTATCGACGCCCATCTGTTTGAGTGCTTCGGCGATAGGCGAAGTTTCCTGCGGATCCTTTTCGCGCAGCCCTTCGGGTATCCAATCCTCGTCCGTGCGAGCCGGAATTTTGTCAACAACCTGACTAATCAATTCTTCGGGGTCGGTGTCGTTGATAAAGAGAATTGGCTGCGTCGGAGGGGACTGCCTTGGGCGCGCCGATGGTTCGCTAGATTGAGACTGAGCGGCTTCGGCATCTTCCGAGCCCGAGGTATTGGCTGCACGCGCATCGCTACCCGTAGATTCCAGATTGTGGGTAGGTGTTGGATTCGGATTTCGAGTCTGGGCCTGGGCTAACTCTCCCGAGGCGCGCGGCGACGGAGTAGCCTGGTTCGCTGCTTCCGCCGGTGCCGGACTTTGATGCTCAACGGATAAGTCGCCGTTTTTCACGCTCTGATTTCCAGTTGCTGGAGGAGGGGCGACCCCGAGAGAACCCGTCTGGCCGGTGCCAGTGCCAGCAGTATGTTTTGTTGGTGGAACCAATGGTAGCAGCCCCTCCTGTCGAGCCGGACGAAACGAGTCTTCGATCCGCAGGATTAAAACTCTGGTCTCCGTAAGCGTGACACGACTCAATTCTTCGGGATGCTGTACATCCGCAAATTTGACCAGGTCAGAGGTTTCTAGAATTGTGGATAGATCCGCAACCACCTCGTTCGGAATCGGTGTTCTGGGCAGGTACACGTTCATCGCATGAATCAGCTCACGCGACGTAGACTCGAGGGCAGTCAAGTGCAGCCGTCTCTCGATGTAATTCCGCAATATCTCCGATAGTTCAACGAAGTACGGTTTGCACGATTCGGCGGCTGAGAGATCGGTTTGCTCGAGTGCCGTGAGCCGTCGATTGGCTTCGGCCAGTGGGCTCTCGACCGGCGGAGGCGGGGCTTTTCTTACCGGCGTTGGCGTCTCGACATCCGGCCGCGGGCGTGTCAGGTATTTGTAGAGAACGAAGCCAGCAAGCAGGCCTGCGAAAAGAACAAACCACGGAACCAAAGACCGCGGGAACGACGCAAGCGGCTCAATGTCGCGAAGTTCGGTCGCTTCGTCGGCGAGGACAGACAGCACTGGAAATGTATATGGATCGGTCTGCCGGGTTGTGGTTCGTTCCGTCGATGCGAACGTAAACGGGATGGATGCCACAACGGCTGAGTCAATAGCGAACGTTGTGGCTTCGTATGCAACTGTATCTGCAATTGGATACCGTTTGCCAACACCCATGAGTCGTTTTCCTGAGGACAACTTCCGCAGCAGTAGCGCGTCGCCCACAGCGTACCCTTCTTCCCCAAGTGGGAACGACGGGAATCCAACAGAATCCGGCTGAGAATGCTCAGCAACAACCACGAGCGTAAATCGGTCACCT
>CBDTVC010000589.1:0-2845 GCA_965363925.1 uncultured bacterium
GGCCAAAATTGACTCATCAGACACTTCGCATTCTACAGCGGCCTGCAGCGCAAGCGCTTCGAGTGTTGATACGCCTATCAGACCCGCTTCCGTGGCATAACAGATTCCTTTTGCGGTACTGACTCCGATCCGCAGCCCCGTATATGAACCCGGCCCTGCTGAGACTGCCAGGGCGGTTAGCTCCTTCGCCTCTAAATGAGCCTCGGACAGAGCGGATGAGATCATTGGAGCGAGCTGTTCTGCGTGGACTCGTTCCTTCGCGTTTTCGATTTGAATCACGGGCATGCCGTCGATCAACAGAGCTACTGAGCAGCGGCTGAGTGCACTTTCAATTGCGAGAATCTTTGCGGACATCCCTGTCTTGACTATTAGTTTCGTGCGCGTATTTTTGTAAACGTCCTATCAATACTCCCCCGCAAACACGCCCCAGCTTGCCATGAAAACTTACGACGCGGCCCATATTCGAAATGTTGCACTTGTTGGCCACCAGGGTAGTGGTAAGACCATGCTTGCTGAGGCAATGTTGTACACGTCTGGAGCTACCAAACGTCGGGGTTCAATCGAAGCAGGCTCAACGGTAAGTGACTACCATCCGAGCGAACAGGAGCGACAGATGTCGGTCTTTACTTCACTTCTGCACGCCGAATGGAAAGGTCACAAGATCAACGTCCTCGACACGCCCGGTTATCCGGACTTCGTCGGAGAAGTTGTTTCTGCACTTAAGGTAGCGGATACCGCGCTCTTTGTGATCAATGCAACCGAGGGCGTACAAGTCGGGACTGAGTTGGCGTGGAACACGGGAGTAGACTCAAACATCCCGGCGATGTTTGTCATCAATCATCTCGACAAGCCTGATGCCGATTTTAATCAGATCGTCGATCAGCTTCACGAACGGTTTGGTCGGAATGCCACGGTTGTTCAGCTACCCGTGGGAGCCGGCAGCCGATCAATTATTGATGTGCTGTTAATGAAGCAAATCCGATTTGATGCGGATGGTAAAATGGAAGTCGGTGAGATTGATGCGTCTTTCAAAGATCGCGCTGACCAGCTGCACAACGAGCTCATAGAGAATATCGCCGAGAACGACGAGGAGTTGATGAGCTTGTATTTCGAAAAGGGGAATCTCGACGAAGATGAGATGCGTCACGGGCTTCACGACGCGATGTTGCGTCGGCAGCTCTATCCAATCTTCCTTACCAGCGCGACGGAAAACATCGGGGTAAGTCGGCTTATGGGTTTCATTGATAACGTGTTGCCGAAACCAACGGAAATGCCGCCCGCCGCAACCTCAAATGGCGATCCTGTCGTTTGCTCAGCATCCGGCGAACCTGTCGCGTTTGTTTATCGGATTATGTCCGAGCCACACGTCGGAGACTATTCGTTTTTTCGGATTTATTCCGGAACCCTGCGCAGCGGTGATGATCTACAGAATGCGACTACGGGAGTCTCTGAACGGCTTGGTCAGTTGTTCTCGATCAATGGGCATGAGCGGGACACTGTCGAGCAAATGGAAGCTGGTGACATTGGAGCGCTTGTCAAGCTGAAGAACACGCACACTAACAATACGCTCCGTGCAAAAGGACAGGACACGGTGATTGCGCCAATCAAATTTCCTGAGGCCCGTTATTCAAGTGCTGTTCTTCCTACGAAGGAAGGGGACGAAGACAAGCTTGCTCAAGGACTTCATCAATTGGCAGAAGAGGATCCGTCGCTGGTAATCATTCACGAACCGCTGTTGAATCAACTGGTGCTCGCCGGCCAAGGGGAGATGCATCTCGATATTGCCAAGTTCAGGTTGAAGAACCAATTTGGAGTTGACGTTGAGTTTGGGAAACCAAAACTTGCCTACCGCGAAACCGTCCAGTCAGCAGCCAGAACGAAGTACCGACACAAAAAGCAGACTGGTGGTGCTGGTCAGTTTGCTGAGCTCTCGATGCTGATCGAACCGCGTGACGGTGAGTACAAGCCTACCTCAGACATCAAGGTCCGGAAGGTTCACGAATCTGAGACAAGCTGGGGAGCTAAGGTTGAGTTTATTGATGCTATCGTTGGAGGCGTAATTGACATGCGCCGGTTTTTTGGTGCAATCCAGAAAGGTGTCCTGGAGATTATGCAAAAGGGACCGGTTGCTGGTTATCCGGTCGGTGACATCCGATGTGTGATATTCGACGGCGCTATGCACTCTGTGGACTCAAACGAAAATGCATTCAAGTCGGCTGCCCGAATGGCATTTAGAGATAGCTTCAGGGACGCCAAGCCAGTATTGCTTGAACCAATTTTTGACCTTGAGATCTTGGTACCAGGCGATTACACTGGTGACGTGATGGGTGATCTGAACACGAGACGCGGTCGAATACAAGGGGTAGATGCGGAAGGCGTATTCCAGAAGGTGATAGCGCAGGTTCCGGAGGCGGAGTTGTACCGGTACTCGACCATGTTGCGATCAATTACTCACGGTCGAGGGCTTCATCGGTCGAAGTTCAGTCACTATGAGGCGATGCCGCGAAACGTTCAAGACAAGGTTGTTGCGGAATCTGGAGAATTGGAGGAAGCTTAGGATAAGCGTTGAGAATTGGGTCTCGGCTCTTTTTTACCAGATCCCCGAAACTCAGATTCGGACAATCTTCCTTGGACAGGGCATGCCTTGAACGATCACGATTGGACGGTAATGTCGGCCAGGATGACGCTGAGCAGGACTATGCTAAGGATTATGACGGCACCTCGCGGCTGCAAGCCATAGTACCGCGACCGTTTGTACCTTGCCCCATGGTACCAACCTGACTAACTAGGCCGTACTGCAGGTCATCTTCAAAGGCCTGAAACACGTGTGCTGGAACACGTGTGC
>CBDTVC010000590.1:0-2844 GCA_965363925.1 uncultured bacterium
CCTGCGACGTTAATGTGATCGCAAACGGTGCCGTCGGAAGTCCGGCTGCCGTGGCGATCAATCAGGCTGGTGTGGTGTCGCAACCCGTGCTTGGTGTTACGCCACCTTCCAGGTCGGTGAGCGCTGCCGCAGGTTCGACGACGTTCCTTGTTGCCAACAATGGAACTGGAACGATGTCCTGGATTGCGGCAGAGACTTGTGACTTTGTCAGCCTGTCGGGTGCGAGCGGGACTGACGGCGGCACGATAACCGCCGACTATGAACTGAACACGTCGACCGTGCGCTCCTGTGAGATAACAGTTACTGCTGACGGAGCCACCGACAGTCCCGCAACAGTCTCGATAGAGCAGGCGGCAACTGGAGCCCAAACGGTGCTCAGCGTAGACCCGTTGACCCGACTGGTCGATGCGGCTTCCGGCGTCGTTACGTTCGGAGTTGCGAACACTGGAAGCGGAACGATGGTTTGGACGGCGGTTGAGGCCTGTGGCTGGGTAAGTTTAGCAGGTGCCGACGGTACTGATGCTGGAACGATTTCGGCGACGTATGACGAGAATACCTCCGGCGAACGCACCTGCCCGATAACAGTGTCGTCATCTGGCGCTACCGGAAGCCCAACCAGTGTCACGATTGTTCAATCTGCTGCCGTATCTGTGACCTCGGCCCCCACCGAGATTCAGGCTGATGAGGACGTCGACGTCTCCGCAACGGTGGAGAGCAACTCGGGCACGCCGGTCGTTGAATTGAAGTATCGATCAGGAGGTGCGTCTTCCTTCAAGGTCGTACCGATGACCGGGACCGGAACGAGCTTCACTGGCTCGATCCCCACCGTAGATGTAACTGATCGCGGAGTGGAGTATTTCATCGCGGTTCGATTCGCCGATGGCGGCACGGTGCGATTCCCGCGTACCGGAGTCAGCGTCGTTCGAGTTGACGTGTCAGGCAACGGAATCACTGCGACAAGCGCCCAGCCTTCCGGGTCGGAGGAGTCAGCTTATCGATTGGTATCGTTACCACTTGACCGAACGGATCGATCTCGCTCGGCAGTTGTCGACGCAATTCTTGGCGGAGTAGACAACACGAAATGGCGAATGTTCGCCCTGAATCCGAATCAGTCAACGGCAGAGTCGCCGCAATCGATTGATGCCGGACGCGGATATTGGCTGATTGCAAAGGATGGGGGGCTGTTACATTCGGGAGCCGGTAAGACCTTCGCAACCGACACGCCGTTCTCCATCAATCTGAATGCGGGCTGGACCTTCGTGGGTAATCCGTTTTCTTTTGATGTGCCGTTGCCAGATCAAACGGCAAATGGCGAGACGTTTGAGATCCGCGCGTTTAATGGCAATTGGGTTCAAGGGCCCACATCGATGAGGCCATTTTTTGGATACGCAGTCGTTAACATGACGCAGTCGGCCGACCGGTTGATTCTTGATCCGGTGCTCACTCCTTCCAAGATGAATTCATCATCGGTTTCAGACCAATTGGAGAATCTCGACTGGTCGGTGGGGATTGTCGCCACCGCTGGTAGCGCTGTTGACGAGGACAATCTAATAGGTGTGGTAGACGGCGCAGAAGAAGAATGGGACGTGTTGGACCGCCCCGAACCACCGGTTATTGGTGAATACGTTTCAGTCTATTTTCCACACGAAGAGTGGGACATGCCGCTAACGCGCTACCGAACCGACGTGCGTACGGGGACTGCTGAAGGGGCGAGCTGGCGGATTCGAGTAGATGCAACGGTTGCAGGTGAAGTATCACTGGATTTTCGAGGAATTGAGGGGTTGCCGTCGGAGTTCGAAATCTGGCTGGTTGACGACGTTGTCCAGTCGATTCGCAATCTGAGAGAGGAACCGGGTTACAGTATCCACTCGAACGGAGACCTCAGTCGCGACTTGACGCTGATCGTCGGCAAAGGAGACTTTATTAGAAACGCGCTGGCGGAAGTGGCGAAGGTCCCAACCGAGTTCAGTCTTGACTCGAACTTCCCAAACCCCTTTAGCTCGACGACCACAATTCGTTTTGCCTTGCCCGAGCCGTCCGTCATATCGCTTCATGTATACGACCTTAATGGCCGTCGCGTCAATACGTTGCTGAGCGAAGCGCCTCTGGAGGCTGGCTTCCATTCAGCGATTTGGCTTGGTCGCGAACAAGATGGTCGAGTAGCGGCCTCAGGGTTATACTTGTATCAACTGAAGACAGATAGCCGCACGCTTAACGGCAAGATGATCCTGGTGAAGTAATATGAGCAACGCCACGGGAGGATTGGGTCTTCTTGTCAGCTGAATTGAGCTATATTACGTTTCTGTGTATGTCGAGCTTGCCCGTGAGGCGATGGGGTGGACGATGCTAAAGCGTTTTTTCTTGTTGAATTACAAATTGTTTTGAGGCCGCTTTATGAATGAAAAGGAGCTTATTAGTGCTGTAAGGATGACGGCGCGGGGCGTGTTGAGAAAATGGATCGCTATGTACAAAGGTTTAAAGCACTTTCCGCCAGGCGCTCAACTTCCCCACATGGCCATCCCTAAATTTATGGTGTGGGCCCTTGCCACTAAAGGGTGTCCGGGCAACCTCAGGACGGCGTTGCAGAGCATAATGGACGAGTGGCAGGAAGAGGGGGCTTCAGCGGCTAAAGACTATAACGTCGCTGATCTAAAGGTAACACGCGAACGTGCGGGCTTGTGATTAGTCATGATCGTGTTTTACTTGTACGATCTCACCCTATCTCGCCCTGATACGCCGTGACGGACGTTGCCTTGCCTTTTTCACGTCGGAAATTCATTTGTTTTGAGGCCTCACTATGAAAGAAAAGGATCTTATTAGTTCGGTAAGATTTACGGCGCGGGG
>CBDTVC010000591.1:0-2843 GCA_965363925.1 uncultured bacterium
ATACATGAGGTGCCTAGATGAAGTCAACAGTGATTCTATTGGTTCGGACCCTTCCATCTATTCGTAGCATGCCGATGTGTGACTATTGCTGCTTCTCTAGCATTACGATTTCGAAAAAAACGGTTAGCTCATTCTGCGTTTTTATTGCGCCGAGCATGGCTGTTGGCCGCTTAATGTCAAAGTCAGACATCAACATGTCGACGCGTCCGGAGAATTGTAGTTTGTTAGCATCTCTAACAGACTTCGCTACATCCGCTTCAATAGATTTTGCTTTTCCCGCCACCTTCACGGTGCCTGTAACCTTGAAGCTGTCGGTGCCAGCAGGTGCAGCACTTGCAAGTTCAAATACGATTGTGGGGTGGTCGTCAACGAGGAGAGCTTTGCGGAGCTTGTTGTTCATCCCGCGTTTGCCGCACTCAATGTTTTCAACTGGGATTTCCAGGATAGCAGTTGTGGGCACACCCGCGTCGTCAGTTTCCATCGTTCCGATTGCCTGGACGTCGCATGACCAGTCGTGCATTGACGAACCGCCAGAAATTATAATCGTGCTTTCGTCACTGACCTGATACTGTCGCATGGGCGTGGGCGTGAGCGTGAGCGAAAGAATTGTGATTACGATCGCGGTAACGAAGGGTACGATATTGCACATTCCTTAAAGACCGTATAGTAACGTGCCGGATGGCCGGATACTGGGGGTTGATATTCTTGGCCGGTCTTTTAGTTGTTCCGACAACTTAAACTTGGCAACACAAGTGTACGGGTCGTCATGAAGCTACTGGTCAAGGTAAGGGCGTGCACGGGTGCCCGAATAGAATCCGTGTTTGGGTAGGATGGGACACTACGGAAGGGGTGGGGGGAAACCCTAGGTAGTTTGCTCGTGATTCAGGATCCTGCTTCAGGGGCATGCGTTGACTGCTTGGACGGCAAATGCATGTGGCGCAACAGCGCCCGCTAAGAGCTGCTAATCGGATCCTACAGGGCGGCGCACAAATGGCCGTTGTCAATAGAGTATCAAATCAACTAGAGCCACAATTCAGTGAAAATGGATTCAGAACGGCGTCAAACCCTCGGCGAGGAAATTGCAAATGCCCTGAGTCACGGTGTCGGCTTTGTTGCCGCGTTGATTGGTCTACCAGTCTTGATCGTTACCGTGATGGAACGAGGCGACTCGGTTGACGTCGTTGCTGCAATCGTCTTTGCAACGTCGATGGCACTGTTGTACCTCGCGTCCACGATTTACCACGCGCTACCGGAAAATCGAGCTAAACGATTTTTTCAGATCATTGACCATTCCGCAATCTTCCTCCTGATTGCCGGATCGTACACGCCGTTTACGTTGGGTGTGATGCGCGGGGCCTTGGGATGGACGCTCTTCGGGGTTGTGTGGACAATCGCTATTGTCGGCATCATCATGAAGCTGGCCATTGGGGTGCGCTATCCGAAAGTGTCGATCACTTTGTACCTCGGGATGGGCTGGCTGGCCATTGTCGCGGCCAAGCCGTTGCTAGACAGTCTTCCAACTGCAGGAATCCTGTTGCTCGCAGCTGGCGGGTTAATCTATACGGCAGGAGTCCCATTTTATCTGCGGGATCATTTCAAGTACCGGCACTTTGTTTGGCACCTGTTTGTTCTTGCAGGAAGTGCATGCCACTTCGTTGCCGTGTGGTTGTACGCGTAGAGTTTGGAAAGGAGTGAGCCCGGCCCGCCTGCCCTGGTCGTCCCGACAAAGCTGCTGAATCGTTGTACTTTAAGGGCACCGCCCCAATCCTGACATCCGCATGTATTCAATGAAACAACCCAACGGACAGTTAAAGCGTCGTGCCAGTGCGACCTTCATGCTTGCCCTTGCAACACTGGCAACGCTAGCCTTGCCAGTTGGTGCTCAGAATTTCGGCACCGCCGTCGCTGTTTCTGGAGAACAGATACTCATCGGTGATGGTGCCAATCCTGGATTCCCGGGCAAGGTATACTTCTTCGGAATCGACGAGTCCGCGCAGGATGGAACCCAGTGGCGGGAACTAGGGCGAATAACGGTCTCGGATCAGGTTGATCGTTTCGGGACATCAATCGCTGCGACCGAGAGTTTGTTGGTTGTTGGCGCACCCGGGTCTAAGTCAGTCTACGTCTTTGAGCGAAGTGAGGATGGAGTGGGCTGGGTTCAGTCTGCTGCCATTTCAGGTGAAGGCGATACCTTTGGGTCAGCAGTGAGTACCGACGGGGTACACCTGATCGTTGCTTCTCGCGCGACGGACAAGTTGCCTGGATCAGCGGCCGTTTATCGGAAGGTTGGAAAGGACTGGCAGCTTGAGACGACGTTGTTGAGTGAGGATCCCGACAATAGTTTGCTAAGTAGCGACGCGTTCGGACAAGCAGTGGCCATCCGGAATGGCGTTGCGTTTGTGAGCGCACCCGCAGCTTCAGAGAATGCGGGAGCGGTCTATGCCTATACGCTTGATCCGGTCACTGGCCAATGGTCGACCGGTAGCACTCTAAACACGCGTCTTGAATCCGCCGGCAATCGTTTCGGTGCGTCACTTTCGTTTGTTGACAGCGAGGCGACACGCATCGCCGTAGGCATGCCGGGATTTGCGAATCGGACCGGGATGGTTGTGGTATTTTCGCGTGCCGACGAACCCAACGCTTGGACTGTCGATGAACAGCTCTCACCGTTTTCATCTGTTCGAGCGGAAGGATTTGGCTCGGCTGTCGCTGTTGCTGGTAATGAGCTATGGGTTGGTGCGCCGGGCTATGGCGGACGATTTGGAACGGGAGCTGTCTATACCTTCAGTCTCACTGCAGACATGCCAGAAGACGTTGCGACTGCCGTTGCCGGGCTACTTGGC
>CBDTVC010000592.1:0-2841 GCA_965363925.1 uncultured bacterium
AACGTTCGCGGTCAGGCCAATAGGCGCCGTATCCGGTGCTGAACAGTACAATTGCGTTGTCGGGAATACGTCCGTGCGAAGCCTCCCAGGCCTCCACATCCGCAACAGAAATCAGGTAGTCACTGTCCTGTGCACTCTGCGTGGAAACGTCAATGACGACCGCGCTGCCAACGAGCCGTTCGAGCGGAATTTGCTCGTTCGATTGTGTGCCCTCCGCAAAATGGATCGGAGCATCCAGGTGTGTGCCGCCGTGCTCGGCGGTCCTAAAGGTGTTGGCTTCGTAGTAGAAGCCGCCGTCCGTTGTACCTTTGAAGACTTCGGACATTACGAAGCCGTCTTCCTCCGTTGGCCAGAATATCGTTTCCGAATTGAACGCATGCGTTAGATCGACGATCGAAAACTCGTCGAGTGACAGTGAACCCGGGCTGTCGCCAGGTCCCACTGAAGGACTTGCACACGCCCCTACAAGCGAAGCGGTCAGCACGGCGATCAATAGCGAGGCGGATGGGGGGCCAGAGCGACCGAAAGTACCTATTAGCCTCCGCGTGGATCGCATTCGGGTATGCAGGGTAGGAGAGGAGTTCATATTATTACAGTCTGCATTTTGTTGGTCGGTTCTTTGGGATCGTCGGTTAGGATATTCAGTACCGATGGAGATTGTCCGAAAGCATTGAGGTGTTCTTGTAGCTGCGGCGTTCTTTAGCGGGGCCGTTTTGTTAATGGGCGTGTGGCCCCCTGCTGATTGCCTTGGTCGAATGGCCGCTTTTTTGGCGACGGTTTGGCAGGTTCGACATTGAAGCAACGCCTTCCGTCCATTTCGTTGTTTCGATGTCGCGCTACGGACGGTCGGCAAATGTCCGCGTTTCCAGTGTTACCGTGTAAGAGTTCCTGCAAAGTCTGGTTATGCTATACGTCGTACTAAATACATCATTGCTCCGTAAATCCGGCAGTTAAGCCCCTATGCGGCCATTGTCACGCCTAAATCGGTTTTTCTGGAAGTACAAATATCTGTTTGTGCCGGGGTTACTGTGCGCGGTTGCGTCCGCGGTATTCTCGATTACCGTCCCGATGGTGGTCCGCCGGGCTGTCGACAGTATCCCCCATTTTATTCGGATTTACCAATCATTCGGCGATGCTGGCATCCGCGACTATCTCGTTTCGTCGATTGCGATAACGCTATTCAGTTTTGGCATCGTCATCGTTGGACTCAGTATTCTCAGCGGCGTGTTTTCGTTTCTGATGCGCCAGACAGTTGTGGTGGCTTCGCGTCATATCGAGTTTGATATGCGGAACGAGCTGTACGAGCACTTGCAACGACTGTCGCGCGATTTTTATATCGAATACTCAACCGGCGACCTTATCACTCGATCCACGTCGGATATTGAGCAGGTGCGACGCTACATGGGCCCCGCCATCATGTACCTGACACGAGCACTTGTGATCGTGGTAACGGCACTCATAGCGATGTTCGTGATCTCGCCCAAGCTGACGCTTTTTGCTGTAATGCCAATGCCACTCCTGGCGGTGGCCGTTTTTGTCGTTGCGAGGCTAATTCATGTTCGGAGCGACCGACTGCAGAAACAGTATTCGGTCCTGACGAGCAGGGTTCAAGAAGCGCTCGCGGGAATCCGCGTGATTAAAGCGTACACGCGTGAAGAGTCAGAAGAAGAGACGTTTAATCAGGAAAGCTCAACGTACCGACAACGAATGCTCGACCTTGCCCTGGTTGACTCGGCATTCCGCCCCGTGTTCATCTTACTGATCGGATTATCGACAATTATCGTCGTGCTCGTGGGTGGTCGACTTGTGATTGAAGGGCAGATCTCGCTTGGGAATATCGCCGAATACATCATCTACGTTGCGTTGATGACGTGGCCTGTTGCTGCCCTCGGATTTGTGATCACGATGATGCAGCAGGCATCTGCTTCGATTGTTCGGCTGGGACAAGTCATGGACGCAGAGCCAAGCATTACGGATTCGGAGGAAACGGATGCCAGCATTGTGTCGATTGCCGGTGACCTGAGTTTTAGAAATGTCAGCTTCCAGTTCAGCGACGACGGACCGCTCGTTCTCGACGAGCTAAATTTCGAAATTGGTGCCGGGAAGATGTTGGCGATCGTTGGGCGAACGGGATCGGGTAAAACCACGCTTGTTTCCATGATTCCGCGTCTAGTTGACCCGACCGATGGATCGATAGAAGTTGACGGGCATGACTTGCGAACAATTCCGGTTGAAGTGCTTCGTAAGAACATTGGATACGTGCCACAGGAGGTCTTCCTGTTCAGTGATTCTATCGGCTCCAACATCCGGTTTGGTGATGTAGGTGCGGATGATCAGACTGTAAACATGGCTGCCGCCGAAGCGGAACTGCTGGACAACATACTGGAGTTTCCCGAAGGATTTGAAACGCCGGTCGGTGAGCGTGGCATAGCCGTTTCGGGCGGACAAAAGCAGCGAACGTCGATCGCTCGAGCCTTAATCCGTAATCCGAAATTGCTGGTGCTTGATGATGCACTTTCCGCCGTTGATACAAAGACAGAACGCGCGATCTTGAGCAGCCTGAAAAAGCGGATCGGCGACTGTTCGATTGTGTTGGTTAGTCACAGAGTGTCCGCCGTTCTGGAGGCTGATCTGATAATTGTACTAGACGAGGGGCGGATCATTGAACGGGGTACGCACGATGAGCTACTGGATATTGACGGGTCGTATGCAAACCTGTATCGTAAGCAGCTCCTTGAGCAAGAAATCGAAGCGCTTACCTGATCGGGCTGGGGCTTCAAGAGATATGGCTTCAAGAGATATGGCTTCAAGAAATATGACTTCGATAAAATTGGATTGAGA
>CBDTVC010000593.1:0-2837 GCA_965363925.1 uncultured bacterium
CGCAAAGTTGGCCAACATGGTACGACCATGCTCACTATGAACAACCTCCGGATGAAATTGCACGCCGTAGTGAGGGACGGAGTCAGCTTTTACTGCAGCGATCGGCGCATTATCCGTCTTGGCAATCAGGGAATACCCTTGCGGTACTTCGGTTAGGTGATCACCGTGACTCATCCATACGGACGACTGCTGCGGCACACCATCAAAGAGCGGATCGTGTCCGATCAGAGTCAAGGCTGCGCGCCCAAATTCTCTCGCTTCGGCCCGCTGAACCTTGGCATTCTGTGCGTGCGCCATCGCCTGCAGGCCGTAACAGATACCGAGTATCGGCATCGGCTTGCCGTCCTTCCTTTTCAACCTGAGGATAGCGGGATCAAGCTGAGGGGCACCGTCCGCATACACCGACGCGGGACCGCCCGAAAGTACAATGCCCTGAGCCTGCATGGCATCCACTTCTGCCACAGGAATAGTACACGGGTAGATTTCGGTATAGACTCCGGCTTCGCGAATCCGCCGAGCGATTAGCTGAGTGTACTGAGCGCCAAAATCAAGTATTACGACACGCTGATGCATCTAGGCTGTTCTTAAACATCAAAAAAATCGTTGATCAAACCTGGAGCTTTTCACGCAACACTTGCTGCGTAGTCTTCGCTCGACAATAGGCCGTCAATCTCGGATGGATCCGCGACTGTCATCTTGATCATCCAGCCGTCTCCGTACGGATCTTCGTTGACCTTTTCCGGATTGCCGTCAATGATCGGGTTAATCTCCGCGACTGTACCAGCAACCGGAGCAAAAAGCTCGGATACCGTCTTGACAGCTTCGACAGTACCAAAAATACCATCCGTCTCGACTTCAGTACCAATTTCTTCGATATCAACGAAGACGATATCGCCGAGTTCACTCTGAGCAAACTCAGTGATCCCAATTGTTGCGACACCCTGATCCGCATCAAATCGAACCCACTCATGATCCTTTGTGTATTTCAGTTCAGCTGGAAAATCCATGGTTGAGCAATGATGGTTTAGGTCGCGGACGCAACGGGTTCTTGGAAGTCAAATGTTTCGAGGAACGTTGTATCAAAGTCACCTGAAATAAACCTTGGATCCTGCAGCAACTTGATATGGAAAGGTATCGTCGTGTGAACGCCTTCGATGACAAATTCTGTCAAGGCGCGCAGCATTTTCTTGATCGCGACATCACGCGTACGCGCACGAACGATGAGTTTGGCAATCAAGGAGTCGTAGTGCGGCGGAATCATGTAGCCGGCATACGCATGCGTATCAACTCGCACGCCGTGGCCACCTGGTGGATGGAACGCCGTAATACGCCCCGGCGACGGGCTGAAATTCTTGAACGGATTCTCAGCGTTAATCCGACACTCAATGGCGTGGCCTTCCATCTTCACCGGGGTATCCGAAAGGCGTTCGCCCATTGCAACCAGCAACTGATACTGGACCAGGTCACAGTCCGCAACTTCTTCGGTTACGGGATGCTCGACCTGAATCCGCGTATTCATTTCCATAAAGTAGAAGTTGCGGTCCGCGTCGACCAAGAACTCTATTGTACCGGCGCCGCGATAGTTCACTGCGAGGGCTCCTCGAACGGCCGCGTCACCCATTGCCTGACGCAGCTCTTCGTTTACAATTGGTGATGGCGATTCTTCCACAAGCTTCTGGTGACGCCGCTGAATCGAGCACTCGCGTTCTCCAAAATGTTTAACGCGACCCTGACCGTCCCCCAATAACTGGATCTCGACGTGGCGAGGCTTTGTTACAAACTTCTCTACGTACACGCCACCATCCCCGAAAGCCGCCTCGGCCTCGTTACTTGCCGCTGCAAAACTGCTTTCAAATTGTTCTGCAGATTTAACCATCCGCATCCCCCGACCGCCGCCTCCAGAACGAGCCTTCACGATCACGGGATAGCCCATCTCGTCGGCCCAACGTCGACCTTCAGCGGCAGTCTCAACGATGCCGTCAGAGCCCGGTACGACGGGGACGTTTGCAGCTCGCATCGTGTCCTTTGCGAGACTTTTATCGCCCATCGTCCGGATGGTTTCAGCCCGAGGACCAATGAAGATCAAACCGTGATCTTCACAGATTGCCGCGAAATCAGCGTTCTCGGCCAGGAAACCGTAGCCTGGATGAATCGCATCAGCACCGGTGACCTCAGCGGCTGCAATGATCCGATCAGGGCGTAGATAACTTTCGCGAGACGCAGGCGGTCCAATGCAAACAGCTTCGTCGGCAAAACGAACGTGAAGCGAATCTCTATCCGCGGTGGAGTGAACAGCGACGGTCCGTATCCCCATCTCGTGGCAAGTACGGATTATTCGAAGCGCTATTTCTCCGCGATTCGCAATCAGGACTTTATTAATCACAGTCTGGGGCTCGGCAAGTGGAAACCAACTGGGCAATTCGATTAGGGTTCGATGACGAAGAGTGGTTCGTCGTACTGAACGGGTTGAGAATCATTGACGAGAACTTTGCGAATTGTGCCACTTACTTCCGCTTCGATCTCGTTCATCAACTTCATTGCTTCGATGATGCACAAAACATCACCAACACTAACACGATCCCCAACCTTGACAAACGGGTCTAAATCGGGTGAGGGTGAGTCATAAAACGTACCAACAATTGGCGCGTTGACAACCAGTTCGTTGCTACTGGACTGTTCAACGACAGAGCCATTATCACCAGCCGCTGGTGCTGCGCCACCTGGCGGCGTCCATCGGCAAGGAGGTCCGTGCCGGCGGAGCGCCGGATCTAGTGGTCATCACCGGCGATCTGGCCTTCGCCGGGGGTCTGGGAGATTCCGTTAAAATCCCAGGGTGT
>CBDTVC010000594.1:0-2836 GCA_965363925.1 uncultured bacterium
TAGCTATTTGACATACCCAAGCATGTTAAAAGAAACAGTAAGCTCTTAAGGTTCAAACCCATCACTCCTGCACATTTAGCTTGTCCAAACCGTTCCTAGATTACAAGTTCCAATACGCGCATCAAAGCGAGTTTTGATTGCCTGCACTTGAAAGATAAATTCCTGGTTCGGCACCGGCATGTAGGTCAGCTTGGATTGTCCTTGAACAGTAGAAACGTAGGTCGTACTCTGAATGACTAACTGCGATTCTACGACTATTCGATAGTGTGCCATGCGAATACTTCCACGATATACCCTGCTGCTATTGATTTGTGCGGTCGCTCTCGTTGGATGCGACAACGAGCCGTCAATCGAAAACACAGGTTTTGATCAATGGCCTGTCTCCACACCGGCTGCGCAAGGACTTGACGACGCGATTCTTGGTGATCTCACAACGGCAGTCAGGAACGGGCAGTACGGCGACATCGAGAGCGTCGTTGTCGTACGGAATGGTAGCATCGTCTACGAAGAGTATTTCAGAGGTGCCTCGCGGACCAGCAAGCATCAGGTGTATTCCGTTACGAAGAGTTTTACATCAGCACTTGTCGGGATCGCCCTCGACCAGGGTCATCTCGAAAGTCTGAACACACCAATGCTAGACTTCTTTTCCTCATACGAGTCGATCCAATATCCGAGTGCATTGAAGTCGTCTATCACGGTGCAAGACCTACTGGACATGCGGGCGGGTTTCGAGTGGCCAGACAATACCGGTCCGTTTTCGGATCCGAACAACCCAACAACTCGGTTGGCGTCGAGTCGCGACTGGATTCAATTCATGCTCGACCGTCCAATGGCATTCGGCCCAGACGAGTCTTTCGTGTATAACAACGGAATTACGATCCTGCTTTCTGGAATACTCAACGAAGCAACCGGAATGTCTGCCGAACAATTTGCCCGTCGAAACTTACTTCTGCCAATAGGGATCGACGATTGGGACTGGGAAGAAGGGCCCAACGGAATCACCAATACCGGCTGGGGGCTTCACTTGACACCGCGTGACATGGCGCGGTTTGGTTTGCTCTATCTCGACGGTGGCGTTTGGGGCAATGAACAACTAGTCCCAAAAGCATGGGTTGATTCGATATCCGTACCCTCGTCGACGCTTTCGGATGGACGAGGGTATCGAAACCAATGGTGGCTTACACCTAATCCCGATGACTCGGCACTCATTCCATATGCAGCGGGTTACGGTGGCCAGTCTATCTTCATTATTCCAAAGCAAGACATGGTTGTCGTGACGACAGCGAACAACTTCGGAGAGTCAGGCCTGGCTCGAAGGGTGGTATTTGACTTTGTATTGCCTGCAGTTTTGTGAGTTGTGATCTCCTGAAGCGCAATCTTCCTGGGCGTCTACCTTGTCGCCGGTCGTGCGCCTAATCGAAGTCGCCGCAAACATGGCCGCGAAGACCATCACGTCTGTCATCAATGTTTCGGACACCAGGATAGCAAGTGCAAGCTCGATTGCCAGGAGCGCCGCCGAGCCTCAAGATCGAAGCGAGTCGCCATGGTTCGATCTGCGGGGTTGAAAAGTTAAACGCAGTCGCGATACGTACAAGCCGGATGCAGGGTGCTGGATTCGCCGCGATTGTCTAGATTCCTTCGGATACGCCCCCTTACGTTCTTTTTGCTCGTCCCGCTTTCCGCTCTCACAAACCAGACGTTCGGCTCGATGAGATCTCTCTGCCTCATATTAGCGCTACTATCGCTCACGTGCGGTGAACTGAATGGCCAGACGACTGGTCCTCCTAATGGCTCTCTCGTGATTGTTGGCGGCTCGATGGAGGATGAGACAATCACGCGCCGATTTATTGAACTCTCGGGCGGGATCGACTCATCTATCGTAGTGATCCCAACCGCTAGTGGAGACGACTCGTTTGACGATTCGTTCTATGCACTCGGGCTGTTTCGAAACCAGGGAGCCCGAAACGTGACACTGCTCCATACGCGTGACAGAGAGGAGGCTAACTCGTCAGCTTTTGTTGCAGCCATTCGAGGAGCCGGGGGGGTCTGGTTTTCCGGCGGAAGACAGTGGCGTCTCGCGGACGCATACTTGGGGACGAAGACCGAAGACGAATTGTGGCGGTTATTGGATCGTGGCGGAGCAATCGGAGGGTCGTCAGCCGGCGCAACGATTCAGGGCTCCTATCTCGCCCGCGGAGATAGTAAAACGAATACGATAATGATGGGCGATCACGAAGAAGGATTTGGGTTCTTGACGAACACTGCGATCGATCAGCACTTGCTTCCGCAAAATCGGCAGTTCGACCTAATCGAGATTATCGAGGCGAGGCCGGAGCTGCTCGGCATTGGAATCGATGAGGACACCGCCATTATCGTAGAAGGAAATTCGTTTGAGGTGATCGGTGCGTCGGTCGTTGCGATCTACGACAGTGCGTCCATGATCGACGAGGAAGGCAAGTTCTATTTTCTGAGGCCCGGGGATCGCTTCGACCTGTCAGATCGCAAGGCGTATCGGACCTTCCGGGGTGAATCGCGTCCACTTGGACGGGTCCAGAAGAGAAACTGGCAGGAACACTAGGCCCTACTCACTGTGCTTCTAGGGCCCCCCGAAGTTTGGGCGTAGCCGAGCAAAGTCTTTCTCGTGCCCGGCGCATGTGGATCGAGAAAACGCCGATCCACATAGTGGTAATTTTGCGAATGCACTTGCGAGGAGCAGCCGGTGAAGCTTCTCTACGTTAGGCGGCTTGGAGAAAGGCGCGACATTAGTTGGCGCAGTACGGAAGAATCCGTGAGGTAGACGGTGAATCTGTTTCACCCTCAAGTTTGTGGGTCTCGT
>CBDTVC010000595.1:0-2834 GCA_965363925.1 uncultured bacterium
GAGCCGGAAGGTGCATTTTATGCATTTCCCGAGATCCGATCAACTGGCCTATCATCCGAAGAATTTGCTCAGGAGCTCCTCGCCGCTGAAAACGTAGCCGTGGTTCCGGGTGATGCATTTGGGCCTAGCGGGGCTGGATTTGTACGATGCGCCTATGCCAACTCGTTGGAGAACATCGAGGAAGCGGTAACACGGATTGCGCGATTTGTTGAGCAGGTACGCAGTACCGCATGACCAACGCTTTCCGGTTGGAACCGCCAACATTTTTTCGCGCATGTCATTTACATGAAACGCTACCTGTGAAAGTAATCCTTGGAATCTTTCTGGCAATCCTCCTGCATGTCGTCTTCGGCTGGCAATGGTCAATCGTTGCAGGCGCTGTTGTTGGCTGGTGGATCATTAGAAAGGGTTGGCTCTTTGGTGCCCTCACTGTCGGCTGTGCGTGGTCCATTCTCGTCGCGTACAACTATGTCGTTGCACCTGAATCGTTTGGCCGCCTCACAAGTACACTGTCGGGGTTTGTGCCTGGGGCTCCGGCGTGGTCAATTCCTGTCGCCACCATTTTGATCGGCACGTTGTTGGGCGCTGTTGGCGGATTTCTCGGGCAAGCAGTGGTTCCCCTCGGAACGCGGGGCGAAGCATAGGCACCGCCATTCGGGACGACATGAATCTCAGCAGCATGGATTCTCAACACGGGTTCTCAGCATAGATTCTCAGCATAGATTCTTATCAACTGGCATGCCGAGTGGCCTGTCGACACTTTACGAAAGCAAATAACAATGGAACACGTTCGCAGTCTGTTAGAGCGCATCGGTGCGCTCGGGAGGTACCTTTGACATTGAAGGAAGACGTAAATCAGTAGCAGCACTGGAATCAAAGCGGCTAGACCCCGATTTCTGGACGGATACCCAGGCCGCCCAACAAGTTGAGCGTGAGCTGTCAACGCAGATGAAGTGGCTAAACGAATGGGATGCCATTTACCAGAAAGCCGAGGATCTCGAAACGCTGGTCGAAATGGCAGGCGAAGAAGGCGAAGATCTTTCTGCCGACATCAACGCCGAAGTCGAGGGCATTCTGCCGCTCGTCGAGAGCCTCGAGCTTCGAAGCATGCTCGGTGCTCCTGATGACGACCGATCCGCCATCTTGACCATTCACTCTGGGGCCGGTGGCACGGAAAGTCAGGATTGGGCCGAAATGCTCCTTCGTATGTACACCCGCTACGGAGAAAGGCATGGCCATAAAGTGCATCTGTTGGAATACCAGGCGGGCGAAGGAGCCGGTATCAAAAGTGCGAGTCTAACGATCGACGGCCCGATGGCTTTTGGGTACCTGAAAGCTGAATCTGGGGTCCACCGGCTGGTTCGGATTTCCCCGTTCGATTCGTCAGGCAGAAGGCACACCTCGTTTGCCAGCGTTTTTGTGTATCCGGAGATCGACGACTCGATTGAAATTGATCTTAAACCCGATGACCTGGAGCTGCAAACGTTCCGATCAGGGGGCGCGGGCGGACAAAATGTCAACAAGGTCGAAACGGGCGTCCGTTATATCTGGACCGGAAAACTATCCGATGAGACGGATTCGCGTGTTGTAGCAGAATGCACCGAGGAACGGAGTCAGCTTCAGAACCGCGAACGTGCAATGACGATGCTAAAGAGTCGCGTCTACCAGCTGGAGCTTGAAATCCAGGAGGCTGCCAAGAACCAAATGGAGGGAAAGAAGAAGAAGATTGAGTGGGGCAGTCAAATTCGGTCATACGTCTTCCAACCGTATACAATGGTGAACGACCATCGCACCGAGACGAAAGTAACCGACGTAGCTTCTGTTATGGACGGGGATCTGGACGAGTTTATCAAGGCGTTTCTTCTCCAGGATTCGGGCCCGTAGCGCCGGAAGGAGCAATTTGATTTAACGAGATCAGAGCTACGGGTCGACAACTTCAAGTAGACCCTGCGCGAACTCGTCGCGGATTTCAAACTTTCGGTGTCAAGATTCCAGTTTATCACGACTTAACACGTTGTCTTATTCCAGTTAGCGGCGACTTGAGACCGTTCGACCTACGCCAGATTGGATATAAGTTGTCGGATTACGTTTCCGGAATGTAAATTCCTTACGCATATACCACCACCGCCGTATTTGACGGCTGTGTTGTACCGGAGCATTCTGATCTCAGCGTTTAGACAGGCCCTGAAGTGACGGTAACTTGCACCACTTAAAACGAATCGGGCGTCTGTAAAATAGGCTGAGATTAGAAATGGCTGAACAGTATGACTTTCTTGTTCTTGGATCGGGGATCGCGGGCTTGTCCTACGCGCTTCGCGTCGCGGAGCATGGTACGGTTGCGATTGTCACCAAGAAGGAATCGGTCGAGTCAAATACGAACTATGCACAAGGCGGCATCGCAGCTGTTCTGGCTCCCAACGATTCCTTTGAAGCTCATATTGAAGACACGCTCGTTGCCGGTGCAGGTCTCTGTGATCGCGAGGCCGTGGAAGCAGTTGTCCGCGAAGGTCCCCAGCGCGTACTCGAACTCGCTGAGATGGGCGCGACCTTTACCGCAAAGAATGGGAGTTTCCATCTCGGCCGCGAGGGTGGCCACAGCGCTAATCGGATTGTGCATGCCGCCGACACCACCGGTCGGGAAATCGAGCGGGCCCTTCTGAGTCAAATCCGCTCACACCCTAATATCCATGTATTTGAGTATCATTTTGCGCTGGAACTGATTACCGAGCATCACCTCGGCCAACACGTTACGCGAATTCGACCCGACACCCATTGTTACGGTGCGTATGTCCTGGACGAGCGGGCAGACAAAGTGAAAACGATACTGGCTCGAG
>CBDTVC010000596.1:0-2832 GCA_965363925.1 uncultured bacterium
AAGGAAACGGGCTCGGAGCTTGCCGCCCTACTTGAAAAGTCTTGCCTCATAAAGGCACACCAACCGAAACACAACCGCGCTTTAAAACGATTCGGACGACGCCCGTTTATTAAACTGGAATCGGGATCCGACTTTCCGAAGGTTTCGTTTTCGAATTATCTCGTCGATGACGGCGCCGAATACTTTGGCCCCGTCGCGGGCGGGCGGTACGCAGCATTCATTGTGGATCTAATCAATCATGCCTTCAAGCTCCGGCAATGTAATGAGCAGACGCTGCGTTTGATGCAAGGGTGCGTATTCGGACAGATCGGCAACTGTACTGCTCCGTGCCTGGGTGGAGCCTCCGTAGAATTGTACGGTCAGGAAGTTGAGCGAGTTCGGGCGTTTCTACGCGGTGAAGATCGCTCTGTCGTTAAGCAACTCGAACAGGAGATGATGGATGCTGCCGAGCGGTTGGATTTCGAAGAAGCTCGGCAGTATCGAGATTGGCTTCAGATGTTGACGCAGACGTTAGAGAAGCAACGATCCGTCGCGGATTCTGTCCTGGAGCATAACGCGGTGATCGCGCAACCGTCGTTGGACTGCTCTCAGGTGCAGCTGTTTTTTGTTCGCTTTGGTAGATACGTTCACAACCTTACGATTGCCAAGGCGCCAGGTGCCGCCGATCGTCGACGGCTCACGGACGCACTAAAGACATTTTTTGATGTACAACAGCTACGACCGGTACGATACAACAAACCGGAAGTCGACGAGATACGAATTCTTCTTACGTGGCTGTACGCAAATCGCAATTCAACTCAGACGGTCCATTGGGACGCGGCAAGTTCGGCAGACGCATTTGCCGCGGCAATTCTTGACGCGATTGTTCGGGTCGACACGGGTTCGACTAACAACGTGATGTCGGAAGGTAGATTGGCGATCGACGATCCAACTCCAAAAAAGCCAGTTTTTCGTTCGGCAGTCATTACCGAGCGACCACAAACGGCTCAGCGGCAAATCCGCTAGAGGATTGAAGTGTGACAGTGTAGAGGCCCGACGGCAGGTCGCGCACGTCCAGTAACACCTGATTTGTCCCGTTGGCCGCAGCCTGATATCGTGTCGACAACGCTTCGCGGCCAATCAAGTCATAGATCGTGACAGTTACCTGGCTCGCTGCGATGGCTCTAAAAGAAACCGTTATCTGATCCACCGAAGGATTAGGATAGATTGATTCGATTCGCAATGGTGGATTGGAGACGTCTGTATCCGCAGAGAGAGGAACGAGAGAGGCCGTATTGCTCGGATCCGAAACAATTCCCAGCCGACTTACGGCCACCACTTGGTAAACTTCACTTGACGGATCCGTTGTGGTGGCATCATGCCATGTTATCGAGTCTCCCCAGACAACGTGGATAAGGTTTTCACCTGATTCAGTCGACGGAGTTTCTGATGATCGTCGAAAGATTGCATATCCGCGAAGCGGATCAGTCGTGCTGCCGTTTGAGGCGTTCCACGTCAGATCAATGCCGGATCCGGTACCACCTGCTGCTCGCAGAGCGACGAGACCTGTTGGTTGCGTTGGTTTGGTCGCTTCAAAACGATGACGCATCGGAGCGGGAAGCGCCGCACCTGAGTAGACATTCTCAAAATTGTAGTTCTTGATGTGATCGTAGCGAAAGTGAAAGTGCCCCGCGGCCTGCTGCTCCCGAGTGACAAGAATTTGTTGATCGAGCTCTTCCAGAACGATAGACTTGTACGGACCGTGGCCGGCAAATACCGGCCGACCCGATGAATTGGAAACCCACTCGTTGACGAGATACGAGAAGTCGGGGGAATCTATTGTCTTGCTAGGCTCCGGCTCGCGACCAATATCAAAATAGATCTGTGGTGCAACGTAGTCGAGAATTCCGGCGGCCAACCAGGCACGGCTCTCCTGATAGACATCGGTTAGTGCCCACGCGGCGGGCCAAGCGCCATCAAAGGTCTCGTAGTTACCAAACGGTGCAGCGCCGATCTTAACCCATGGGTAGGTGGCGCCAATTGCAGCGTTGGCTTCCCGAACGAACTCCGTCACGTTGTCGCGCCTCCAATCCCGTATATCAGGAAAGCCCCTTGGTGCAAACAGGAAATTCGTTAGGTCATCTGGAAGGCCACCGGTAGGGTAGCGGATAAAATCAAAATGGACTGCATCGACGTCGTAGTTGGCCACGATTTCTCGCATGTTTTCGACGAGCCAGGCTCGAGCCTCGGGCGCGGCGGGATCCATCCAAAGCTGCGTACCGACTTGCTGCACCCATCCTGGGTGCTCGAACGAAACGTGACCGGGGCTACTGACATTCTCGAATGCAGCTACGGTCGAAACGTCACCAACGCGATACACATTTATCCAGGCGTGAAGCTCCATCCCAGCGCGGTGTGCCTCTTCCACGGCAACGGCGAGCGGATCGTATCCCGGATCAACGCCCGCTCCTTTCAGGCGCGCAGACCAGGGGAGTCGTGTGCTACGGTACATGGCGTCACCGCGGGCGACTGCCTGGAATACAAACGTGTTTAACCCAAGTGATGCGGCGTGCCGGATACGATTACGTAGGTCGGCTTCCTGTTTTTCAGCCGAGTCGAGCACGCTCACCGGCCAGTTTCCGTCGCCCAGTACCGTCGCGAACCAGACCCCGCGGCTCTCAAACAGAGGATAATCCTGGGCGTGCGTCGGAGCGGAAAAAAGCGCTGCGACGAAAAGGATACCTAATAGGGGTAAACTCCGCGCCAAAATCTGCGATACAAGTGGTGCCAGAAGGCGGGTATCAGCTTCTAAATCTGCGACGCGGATGGCGGATGTTCTTGGCAACTTGAGCT
>CBDTVC010000597.1:0-2826 GCA_965363925.1 uncultured bacterium
CAGATGATCGGCCGGATGGTCAATCTTGACGTAATCCCCTTCCGATGGCACGTATACAGATTCTCCGTCGGCTTCACGCTTGTAGAATGAGTCTAGCCCAGATGACCGCATCTGATGAATCCAGTCGGGCATCTGGACTCCGGCCGACTCAGCTCCTTCAAGAACGGTTTCAAAGCCGAGCGCATCCCAGATTGCAAACGGACCCATCTCCCACCCAAATCCCCATTGGATTGCGTTGTCAACATCCAATGGAGAATCGGCCACTTCCGGAATACGTCTCGCGGCATAACCGATGAGGTCCAGGGTCGTCTTCCTAAAGAAAGCACCTGCCCGCCCATCATCGTTAAACAATGCCTGCAACCGCCCACTAAGCGGCTTGATCTTCTTGATCTCATCCAGGCCGGGCAGGTCGATTGGTGCGGAAGATTCATACTCGCCAGATTTAAACGATATCGAACGAATCTCCTTGCCCTCCTTTCGATAAAACCCGGCTTTCGACTTTGCGCCAAGAGCACCTTTGTCGACTAGGTTTTTCAGCACCTCGGGTGTAGCGAACGCTCCGACACTCTCATCTTCAGGCACGGCTTCTCGAAGATTTTCGACAACGTGCCGCATCACATCGAGACCAACAACATCTGCCGTTCGAAACGTTGCGGATCGGGGTCGACCCGTGAGCGGGCCGGTGAGCGTGTCAATTTCCTCAATCGTATAGGCACCATCGGAGAACTCTTTGACGGCGGACATCATGCCGTACATCCCAACACGATTCCCAATGAAATACGGTCGATCCTTTGCGATGACGACGCCTTTGCCCAGATGAATCCGTCCGAAATAGCAGACTCGCGCAAGAACATCGGGATCTGTATCCAACGTCGGAATTACCTCGAGTAACTGCAGATAACGCGGGGGATTAAAGAAATGAGTGCCAAGAAATCGTTTTTTGAACGACGCAGATCGACCATCTGCTATCGAAGAAATTGGAAGACCGCTCGTATTGCTTGAGATGACAGCATCAGGGCTGGCATGCTCTTCGATCTTCTCCATCACCTGGCGCTTAATATCCATCCGCTCAACAACAACCTCGATGATCCAGTCGGCATCAGCGATCCATGCGAAGTTCTCTTCAAAGTTGCCAAGCCGAATCCGGTTCTTAGTATCACCGGACGCAAAAGGTGGCGGCGACATTCTGGACATAGCCTTGAACGCCTTTTCGACGATCAAATTCTTGTTGCTACCGTCTTTGGGAGCAATATCCAGGAGCGTTACCTGCAGGCCGGCGTTCGCACAATGCGCTGCAATCTGACTTCCCATTGTGCCGGCCCCCAAAACAGCAACGTTCCGGAACGGCGGCTGCCACAGTTTAACAGAAGGATTGGACGCAACATTGTTTGTCAACGATGGCATTTGACTAATCGATTTTCTGAATTCACTCGTTAATAAATCAACCCATCCGGGCGCTAGCCCCAGGGGTCCTGATTGTCATTCTTCCTTGTACATCTCATCAATTAGGTCCGCAAACCTTTCGCTTGCCACGGCCCTTTTCACCTTTAGAGTAGGAGTCAGCAATCCGTTGTCAATTGAGACTTCGTCATCTAGCAATTTGTAGCGTTTTATGGTGGACCAATGGGCCATGCCTTCGTTCGCTTTGGCAATCACCTTGTCGAACCGATGAGTTACTTTCGGATGGTCAAAATATTCGCTCAATGGTAGCCCTGACGAAAGTCCAGATATTTGAGCAAACGTCCGAAGGGCGGATTCACTCGGAAACAACAAGGCGGTGCAGAACTTCCGACCGTTGCCCGTTACAATTGCCTGTTCAATTAGCGGCTCTGCAGCAAGGCGATGTTCAAGTGGCTGTGGCATGACGTACTTGCCAGTACTGAGCTTGAAGAGGTCTTTCTTGCGATCGGTAATTTTTAAATATCCGTCTGTCGTGAACTCGCCGATGTCACCGGTATGAAGCCAACCGTTATCGTCGATTACCTCGCGCGTTTTGTCGTCATTCTTGAAATAGCCGAGCATAATGTGTGGTCCGCGTGTAAGTATTTCTCCGTCTTCGGCAATGACCACCTCGACGCCCGGAATGGGTACCCCGACGGTTCCCGGCTGATTTAGATTCGGTCTGTTGTAGGCGATTACGGGGCTCGTTTCGGTTAGCCCATATCCCTGTAAGATTTGAATACCTGCGGCGGCAAATATGCCAGACAGCTCCTGACTGAGCGCCGCTCCACCACTGATCACGTAATGGTTGCGCCCGCCAAGTGCTTCGCGCCACTTCGAAAAAACAAGCCGATCTGCAATAGTTCGTTTGAGACTTCTTTGTTCTGCACCGTTTGGTCCCGGGTCGTAGCCCTGGGCAACCTTGATGGCCCAATCAAAGATCATTTGCCTCGGCTTAGATAACACCGCTCCCTTTTCCCTGATTCTGGCGTAAACCTTCTCAATGACGCGGGGAACCGACAGAAACACCGTGGGCCGGACAGACTGTAAGGCCGCAGAAAGCTTGTCAGAGCTCGTGAAATAGATTGGCGTTCCGTACGCGAGGAAACCATAGTGAAGCGCTCGTGCAAATACGTGCGTTAGCGGCAAGAAAGAAACGGCGACTTCTCCATCAGGACCCTTCCTGTAGCCCTTCATTCCCGAGAAGGCTGTTAACCCGTTGAAGGAAAGGTTCTCATGCGACAGCATTACTCCTTTAGGAATACCCGTCGTGCCACTTGTATAGATTAGAGTCGCGAGAGTATCTGGAGTGATGCGCTCAAGTAGGTTCGCAATCAGAGATGTGTCCTGGAGCATTGCTGCTCGGCCGACCTCACGCAGCTTGGA
>CBDTVC010000598.1:0-2824 GCA_965363925.1 uncultured bacterium
GATGCCAATATCGACCCAATTTGAGGCAGTAGTCAGGTTATACACGTCCGATGGCAGTATTGTGAATTGGAAAAGGCGCAACGTACGTTATAATAACGCTGGATAGAGCTGCAATATACTCTGGAAATGCGAGCAGATATGGTCCGCATTCTTCACGTTTTTTGCTGGCTTGGATGTCTCCGCAAACCTGGCGTTTGTGGACGTTCCAGTAATTAATTCTTATTGCACGGCCGAACTTGTGGAAGATGCTGAACATCAGAGGACACTCCTGGCTTTGTGTCTTCAGCAAATCGATGGTTTGGGACGCGTGGGCATTCGTAGGCTGCTCGACTCTTTTAGGTCATTGGAAGAGCTTGCGTCCTGTCCGTTGGAGCAGATTATTGTTCGCCTAAAGGGAATTGCAAACGCATCGGCGATCGCCGCACGCCTGCATGATCAAGAAGAAACGTCAGTCTGGGCAGATCGGGCGAAAGTTGAACTCGACGAGCTATTGCGCAGAAATGTGAAGCCGCTAACGTCCGGATGTCCTGAGTGGCCCGATTCACTTTCGAAACTACCAAACCGATTTGCCCCTGCGATTGTCTACTGCTATGGAGCAACAAGCCTCCTTACCGCTAGTTCGGTCGCCTTTGTGTCAGAAGCCGAGATTGGTGATGAGGCATTTGGCCATCTTCAGCGTTTGGCATCCGCGATTTTGTCACGACAAATTGCCGTCATTTCAGGTGTCGAGTCTGGCGTAGACGTGGTGCTTGCGAAGCTCTCCGTTGATTCCGATGTACGAGTCGGCAGGTCCATTTGTGTGGCCAACACGGGTCTCGCAAAGATCCCGAGTCGGATTCGCCCCATTGTCTCGCAGGTGGCTCGAAATGGCGGAGTGCTTGTTTCGTCGTTTGCCATGGCCCACGGGCCGTTTAGTCACGACAGTCTGGAACGAACGCTAATCCAGAGCGCGCTCGGGACGGTTGTGGTGCTCTGTGGCGATATTCCTGATCCGGACGAAGCGTCAAGCCATCCCTTTAATCAAGTTGCACGATATTGTCACGACGTAAAGAAGCCGGTATTCAGCATTGGCGGTCATTCTCAGCGGACCGACATTCACCCGCTCCGCTCGGAGAGCGATGACGAATGGGTGATCGCGTCTGTGCAAGGCAGCTGACGTTCAATCTGAATCGGAGGCGGTGCGCCTCGCCCGACGGAGGTTCGAAGAATTGCCACGCGGATCTTCGTTTAGGAACAGAAGCCTCGACACTGCCAATATTTTGGATAGCAGATATTTTGGATAGCACGTATTTTGAGTAGCAGTATTTTGAAAAGCGATGTTTTGCAGAAGCCGCGCAGTATCGGGTTTGTCTTTGTCGATGGTATCGGAATTGGCACGTCAAACGAAGGGAATCCGTTTGCGATGAATGATTTACCTGGCCTGTTCTCTCTGGCCTCTTGCGGCTTCGATATTGATCGCTTTGTTGAGTCTGGGCCGGCTGTTGGCGATGATAATCCGAGTCGTTTGAAGTCCCGGTGCGTGCGCGCCCTCGACGCAAACCTGGGACTTACGGGGCTCCCCCAATCGGGCACTGGACAGGCGACTCTTTTTACAGGAATTAATTGTGCCGAATTGGCTGGGCGACACTTTGGTCCATATCCGCATTCGAAATCACGCTCAGCGATCCGAACCGCAAATATCTTTCGGAGGCTGAGGGACGTCGGATTGGCCACGGATGAATTAGCTTTTGCGAACGCATTTCCGGAGCGATTTTTCGAATATGCGCGGCAGCGAGACCGGTGGACCGTTACGACCAGAAGCTGTCTCGATAGCGACGTCGAAATACGAGGCATAGATAAGCTACGAGACGGCCTCGCTCTACCAGCGGATCTCAGTGGCGAAAGGCTTCCGTCAATCGGAGTGGACATCGAGCCCGTTGAGCCTGCCGCCTGTGCGCATTCGATGCATCGACTAATGACCGAACATCGCTTTTCGCTCTTCGAGTACTTCCTGACCGACAAGGCCGGGCACAAAATGGACCCGGCTTACGCCAGACTCGCTTTGGACCGGCTGGACGTTTTTATTTCGGAGTTACTGCGGCTTGTCGACGTCGAGAGCGAGCTACTGATCTTAACAAGCGACCACGGTAACCTCGAAGATTTGTCGATACGCACACATACTCGGAATCCCGTTCCATTTATAGCTTACGGTGCTGGAGCTCGTGCATTTAACGGCATCAAATCACTCGTTGACGTTGTGACTCCATGCGTTCAACTTCTCAGTCCAGGCACTTCGTAGATCGTAAAACCACTGCAGGCTGGCAACGTGTGTCATTGTGTTGGCAAGGTACCCGTTCGAAGTTCTTCAACGAGTCTGGTCGCATTGTAGACGGAATCAAGCGCTTCAAGTATTCCACGCGAATCTACTGAAACAGTACGCCCTGATGTGTCGAGGTACATGTATTCGTTTGGCAACGCTTCGATGTTGCTGTCAAATACAAGGCCGACGATTTCGAGATTCGCGTTCAACATCGGTGAGCCTGAGTTGCCACCCGTGATATCGTTAGTCGAAACTATGTTGAGTGGTGTTGATAGGTCGAGGTCTGCTGGGGTTGGCAGCCATCTTTCGGGCAATTCCCATTCTTTCTGCCCCTTGAACGAGTAATACCGATCGTAGGCCCCGAAGAAGGTTGTGTAGACGGGTGCTTTGGTGCCGTTGTACTCGTAGTCGGCAATGACTCCATCTGAGATACGCAGTGAAAAGGATGCATCGGGTGGCACAGCAGTTCCATACGCGGCAAACTGCGCCTGCCCGAGTCTGGCGTTAAGGTTCTTTTCACGATCC
>CBDTVC010000599.1:0-2813 GCA_965363925.1 uncultured bacterium
AAGCGCGACCATTCGACCGGTCATTCCTTCTATCGCCAGATTGGTGGCCATAACCGCATAATTGATGGCGACCATGAGGTCGAGAGAATCAGGGCTACCCGAGCGCATCAAGTAAGCAACTCTCTGCTCGATAATGTTGATTCCCGTCTTCTCCTTCAAGAGAGCGCCAGTCAACTCGCCGACGCCTCCAAGTTTGCGGTGGCCGTAAGCATCTGGTTCTCCCGATTCGATCACGTCCCCGCCGATGATACTTGCACCCTCAGAAATAGCCACCATCGCATAGTTGCTCGGATTGTTGTGTCGATCACGAACAACCATTTCCGCCAGCCTGTCGATGTCAAACGGAACCTCTGAAATCAAAACCCGATCCACGTCGGCCAAATACGCCGTGACCAGTGCGGTTTCACCACTATTCCTGCCAAAGAGCTCGACAACCGCAATCCGTTCATGCGACCCTGTGCTGGTACGGAGATTTGTGATGAAGTCGACGCCACGCGTCACAGCAGTAGAAAACCCAATGCAATACTCGGTGCCATGCACATCGTTGTCCATGGTCTTCGGAATTCCAATTACCGGAACACCCTCTTCGTGCATGCGCATCCCGAACGACAACGTGTCATCACCCCCGATGGGAATCAGCACATCAATCTTCTGATCTTCGATGACTTTCTTGGCATGCTCGGTAAAATCGTACGGCCCGTCTCCGACCATTTGATCACGCAGAAAATCCGGTACTTGACTTGGACGAACGCGCTGCGGATTTGTCCGAGACGTATGGAGCATCGTTCCACCTGTCCGGTCGATCGTCCGTACAAGCTGAGGAGTGAGAACTCTGAAGTGGCGCTCGGCAGACTCAGGATCATCTGGATTATGGTTGAGCAGGCCACCCCAGCCTCTCCGTATTCCGAGAACCTCCTGACCCTCCTCGGCAGCCCTGTTGACAATCGCCTTGATACATGGGTTCAAGCCAGGGACATCCCCTCCGCCTGTTAGTACTCCTATCCGCATCGTGCTCCTCCTCAGTTGACTAGTAGAATGGGACTAGCCCATCATTCATAATACGTGCTTCCCTTCTGACAAGAGCGCTACTATTGCTCCCGGTTTCATATGCGGCCCAAGGCTGCACTCAGCGGTCAGACGAAAGGAGAGGTTTCCCACGGCGTCACTCACCAACTGCTTGAACGAACAGCGTCCCAATACGCCCGGATGTTCGAAAGCGGAATGTCGGGGTTCATGGTATTGCTGGTGAAGAACACCAGTGACGCTTTGTCGCGACAAAGCGTCATCGCCCGCTCGACCTCCTGGCGAACCTCATCGGGCGTACCAAATGGAAGCGTCTCTGTAACCGACATTGGACCAAAAATCACGAGCGGATCACCACTGCGCGTTCGCCGATCCACTATCCAATCCAATTCCATTCCGCACTCTCGCTGGAACCCCTGGAGTCCCCCAATTCCGCAAGCGAGGACATCGTCCAGCAACTTCATGTAGGCGCCATCACAGTGCCAGACAACTCGTACACCGGCATCGACCAGCGGTTCAATCGCATACTCAAGAAGTGGAAAGTACTCCCGACGCAAAAACTCAGGCGAAACCATTGGGCCCTCCTGTGAACAAAGGTCTTCCCCGGTAAGAACGGCTCGCGGCGCGATGCCTTCGCCAACAGCGCGGGCAAGTAGCGTCGCACGCTGCCTCGCCTCGATGGCGCTGACTTTGATCAACTTTCGATACTGCTCAGGGTGAAGCCCCAGAGTAAGCATCGATGTTTCGTAGCCATATTCGTGATACCACAATCCGTGTGGGATAATTTTCCATTCTGCGGGACACCATAACAGATCGCCACAGATTGACTGCTGCTTCTGGAAGTCAGCTACATACTCGGTGTACGCAGCGTCCGCATCAAAAGCAGACGCGATCTCTTCCGGCTCTGGAAGCGCGTCGATCTCCGCGAGCACCGCCTCAACGGTGTAGCCTGCCCGATTGTCCAGGACCCGCTCGTCAACACACCGATAAGTATCCCGGCTCACCGGCTCGAATATCCCTATGATTCCGTCGGAGCCCAGTGCTTTTTCCGCCTCCAGGCCCCAGTAGAATGTGTCAGCCCAGTATTGATCCGGAGAACAACCTGTAAGCTCCTGAATCGACTCAGGCGCTGCAAGCCATCCGCCGAGTATCGGAGGTCGATCGCTGAGGGTCAGATCGAATGTTTTCGTCAGGCGACCCTTCTGCGGAGTCATCTCGTCAAACAAGCCATTATTCATCCGCCGTTGCCTCTCGCTGAAATGTCTCCCATTCTTCGAACACCGCAATTGCCGTTTGCGGGTTTGCTCCAGGACCGAACTCAATTTGTGAAATGACTCCTCCGGACGGGTCGTAGAGATGTTGTGCTACTTCGCGGACGGCGTCTCGGCCCGCCTGCGGATCTTCGGACGGCAACACGTGCTGTCTGTCAATTTCACCCCAGAACGTGATCTTTCCCTTCGCAACCCTGGCCAGTTCTGCCATGTCCATGCAAAAGAGCTGCGAGTTGATCGCATCAACGCCAACCTCAATCAGCTCCTCGTAGATCGGCAGGATAAAGCCATCCGAATGCATAAACGCAAACTTGCCCCTGGAGTGCGCGAGGTCACAATAATCGCGGTAGAATGGCTTGAACGAAGAGCGCCACATTTCCGGGGAAATCAGTAGTCGATCCTGCCCGCCCCAGTCATCCGCAAAGGGAATTGCGTCAACATCTGTTGATATCCAGAACTCAACTTCAGCGAGATAGAAATCGTGAACCTTCTTCAGCAATTGCGAGACTGCGGTATCGG
>CBDTVC010000600.1:0-2807 GCA_965363925.1 uncultured bacterium
TGCGCTTCATCAATCGCTGCAGCAAGTTCATCGTGCCCAACTTCCGTGTAAGCCTTGAACCACTCGACGCCTTCGTTGGCCCAGTACGCAACCACGCGGCGAGCGTCTTCAGGTGTTGATACTTTTGTCATGGTGGTCATACCCTGACCGCCAGTGATATACGGACCAGTCACAAACAGGCGAGGTCCGGGGATTTCGCCGGCGTCGATACCCGCCTTCAAGTTTATCTCACTATAGGGCGCCCGGCTGCCGGTGGTCCGGATTGTAGTGACGCCAGAGGCGAGGTAAAGTCGTGGCGCTGAATAGTTGAGCTGCGCACTTCGCCTCGATGTTGTGTAATACGTGTGGTTGTGCAGTCCGACCATCCCAGGAATAACCGTGTGGCCGGATGCATCGATGACTCTTGCGTTTGTCGGAACGCGGACTGATGCACGGTCTCCGATGGCCGTAATTTTGCCACCTTCAATCAGGATTGTCTGTCCCGCAACTGCCGGCGCCGCCGTTCCGTCGATCAGAGTGACATTTGTTAGCGCCACGACCGGATCATCGATTTCTAGATACGTTCGTACGTTGGCAGAAAGCTGATCAACAGTTTGAGCGGTTACGCCATCCGCAATAAAGAGTGCGAGAAACAGGAAAAGGTTGATTGTGGCGGATAATCGGGGAGATGAAGACATCATTCGTGCACCTTCGTTTGGGGAGTCGTTCGATTCTAACGAAAACCTTCCGTGAAACCAACTCAGAGTGTACCGTGAATCGCGGGGAGCATAATCCTTTTGTCAAGATTGGCGGGCGGATTGTCGAGGTTTCGCGGGGCCTGGCCTACTCGGTGACCTTGAATACCATCTTCATTCCAGACTCCAGGTGCTCTGCGATATGGCAATGCACCATCCACGTGCCGGGATTTGTTAGATCGATCAACAGGTCAGTTGTTGAACCTGAGGGCAAGAGCACCGTGTCTTTCCAAACAAAATTGTCGGTTGGTGCGCCGTTCTGAGAAAGTACAAGAAAACGTTGTCCGTGAAAATGTAGCGGATGCTGCATTGCATGAAATGCGTTTCGATCATTGACGACGCGGATCTTGACGACATCGCCGACAGAAAAATTCCATCGGATGTCCATGTTGCGCTCATCGGAATCGGGGTCTAACAAGATCCATTGCACCTCGTTGCCCGTGCTCGCCCAGTTCATCATGGGCATAGTCCCGCTCCACTCGACCGGCGTGAAATAGACAGCCTCCAACGACATAGTCTGATCCACAATCGGAGGAAGGTCCCGAACCCCAAGTGTGAGTACGAGGTTCTTATCGGGTGGTCTAGAAAAGAACGGGCGGTAGCGATCAACATCGGCTACTACCTCGTCATGAGTCCGGAGCGACTCGAACGCCGTTGAAGCCACACTGTTGTTGATTGCAGTTTGTGCAACTGGCTGAACCGTCACAAAACCAAGGGTGTCCGACTCTGGGAAAAAGGTGCCCGTCGTGTGATTTGTGGCATGGACTTGATTCAGGATGGGGAACGTCCCGGCTGAATCAAACTTTGCTTCGATGATGTACCGTTCTGCAGGTGCCATCACAACAGATTCGATCCATTCTTCGCGTTCAAAGCGGCTAACGTCTGATGCGATGACCTTTAGTCTAGCACCAGCCACGCTGAGGTTAAACGTTCGGGTATTCGACACATTTGTAAGGAAGAATCGAGTAACGTCGCCCGTTGCTACATCCAGCGTATAGTTAGTCGAACCGTTCAGAAGGTAGACGTTGCCAAAACGTCCCATAAACATGTAGTTAGCAGATTGTTCGCCAAACGGGACTGGTTCGCCTTGGGACAGAAGCAAGTCATCGAGAACCAGGACTTCTTCGTTCGTGACGGTGTTGTAATAGTTTTCGTTTTTTGAGTCAACAATCAGGTTGCCGTACAGACCGAGTTCTTGGAAAATATCTTCGCGATGGTGAGGGTGGTACCAGTACAGGCCAGGGTCGGGCAGGTGAACGCGATAGATGAACGAGCCACCGAACTCAACAGGATCCTGTGTAATCCCCGGCACTCCGTCGAACCTGTTTTCCAGACGTATGCCGTGCCAGTGGACTGCTGTTGGGGCATTAACATTATTCTGGAAACGGACTACAATAGTTGACGATTCTGTTGCCCGGATCAGGGGTCCCGGATACTGATTATTGTATCCGAGTAACAGCAACGTCTTGCCGTTGATCTTTCGTCGAACGAGTCCGGCGGTCAACTCGAGTGTATCGCCGTCGGCAAGATGAACACTTTTTCTCGGTGTAGCGAACGGAATATCCGATTCCGGTTGGCCATCCGAATTCAACCAATATGGTGAAACAGCTGGCTCAAGCGTGTGCATGCCTGGGGCCATGGCAATTTCCGGATGCATCGGCGGATGTGGCCACGGCGGAGGGTCGGTACTGCCACTTACGCTTTGCTGGATGCCTTGCGGCTGTTCGCGACGCACGGCAACATCGGCGTTGGAGTCGTCGCGTTGGTTGTGTCCGGCGTGACCAGTTGAGGCTGTGGCTTTGTCACCCGCACCTTGGGTCTCGTTTCTCGTCAAGGTTTCTTCGGTTCGTCTGGGAGCGTTTAGATTGATCGCCGCCAGCGGCGACGAGAACACGGCATCATGTCCCTGGAGTCGCGTACTGGGTGATCCGCCGCGTAGAATGGTCTTGGTGACTCCAGGATTTGTTGAATTTGTGAGGCCAACGAAGAACACAAATTTTGTCGCAGCAATTTCTCCGAGAAAGCTGGTTCCCGGCCCGACGGACCCAAAGGTTGTAACGTGTTCGAAGAACT
>CBDTVC010000601.1:0-2805 GCA_965363925.1 uncultured bacterium
CAGGGTTTCCCCCATTGCGCAATATTCCTCACTGCTGCCTCCCGTAGGAGTCTGGCCCGTGTCTCAGTGCCAGTGTGGCTGATCATCCTCTCAGACCAGCTATGGATCGGAGGCTTGGTGAGCCGTTACCTCACCAACTACCTAATCCAACGCAGGCCCATCCTTGAACGTCCGAAGACTTTCATCTTTAAACCATGCGGTTCAAAGACAATATGTGGTATTAGCTACCGTTTCCGGTAGTTGTCCCCCATTCAAGGGCAGGTTGCCTACGCGTTACGCACCCGTCCGCCACTGTCCTCCCAGAGCAAGCTCCGGGAATCTCGTTCGACTTGCATGTGTTAAGCCCGCCGCCAGCGTTCGTCCTGAGCCAGGATCAAACTCTCCGTTGTAGATTGTTTGATACTATTTTGTGTTTCTGACTTGCCGTCCCAACATTTCATTCGATCACCCGAAAACCCGAAAGCTTCCAAGCAAAACGAAATCATGTCGACCGACAGGACCCGCTATGTCTCACAGTCTATTCAATGAACATCGCTCCGTCACCTGAGCTCAAAAGCCAGCCTCTCGACCAACCCCCTCACTCGATCCGAATCCTGACCAAAAGACGTACGACTTGCGTCAGTACAACTCCGGTAGATCAGCTAACAGACCAAATCAACAGTCAACGAGTAGCACCTGGGATTGTAATCTTGGTGCACCCGAACCATCTCAATATGTAACCTCAAACGCGCCGAGCTTAATTTTAGCGCTGACCAGAATAATACGGCAGAGACCCAATACGAGTCAAGTAAAATCGTATATGGATTTCAATTTATTTCCAAGAGTCCGGCCAATTCGCACCCCCAAAGACAGCCCAAAATGGATTCGGATAATCCGAACCTTTGTTTAAACTCTTTAGCAGCCGATTCGGGACATTCATGCACAACTGCACCTCCGCCAATCTTTTTTTACGCATTCACAAGATTCTCAAAATCCCGGTAGAGCTACGAAGCAATTTCGTTTGTCAACGGACGTGTTGGATGCTGACGAAATCGTCCCAGCCAAAGCCGGGCAACGTCGCCCCATCCTTTCTCGAACAACATTGGCTATCGATCGAGCCTGTACTGCCGATTTTAACTACGTCGGCCTCGTACGTGCGTCGTCAGCAAACTCAATCCCAGGTGCAGCCTCCTTCCGCACATCACGACGTTCCCTCTTCGAGTCCGACAATCTTCCGTATCTTCCAAGAATTACAGGCGTCGTAAACACGAGCAGCCACCGCAACACCTCCACTGTCTCGCAACATGGCCGTTAGCAGCAAACTCCGACCGATCCTCTCCTACCTAGGGTCTCTCCTGACCAATGGGTATTTCTACGCAGGAATTGCCCTTATGGCAGTCCTTGGAATCGGAGGATGCTTCGCGATTAACTCGATGATCATGCCGTCCTATACCCGGCACGGCGACAACATCACAGTCCCGGATGTCCGAAACATTGACGTCAACGAAGCCCGGTCCTTACTGGAACGCGCTACGCTAAGGGTCGAAATTGAGAAGGTCCGGCGACTCCGCCCGAACATTCCGGTAGACGTCGTTGTGGACCAGAATCCCAACCCGAACACGCCCGTCAAGAAAGGCCGGCGCGTATATCTGGTCGTCAACAGTGGGACCGTGCAAATGGTTACCATCCCAGACTTGATCTCGTACGCCCAACGCGAGGCCGAGAATCGGATTGTCGCCCTCGGACTGGTCGCCGTCTTCAAACGCGACCCGATCCCGTCAACAGCTCCGGGGACGATCACGCGAATCGCTCCAGATCCAGGAACCTCGATCAAAACGGGGGAACCGGTGACGCTCTATTACAGCGGTGGCCAGTCCGATAAACACGTCGCGCTGCCGGACGTCCGCGGCATGACCGTCGAAGGCGCCAAAGCCGCTCTCCTGCGCATCAACGTCCGCTCGATCAATACAGACTCACAATTTCCAAAGGCTGACACGGTGCGCCGCCAGGGAAGTGCTCCAGGTACTCGCGTGAGAGAGGGGTTTGAACTGAGGCTCTATACCCGCGGCGGTGACGATTTATCTCCGCTGCCACCGGGCCAGAACGAGGAATAGCAGGATCGGGTTGAAAAGCCATCAATCTGTCAGTCTTCCAGCCAAACCTCAAACCCGTCGGCCCCGGATACCTGCACGCGCTCGCGGTGTTTGGTCTGCAACAGGCGACCAACGTAGTCAGGTTGTATCGGATACTCCCGATGCCCCCGGTCAATCAAGACCAGAAACTGTATCGATCTCGGCCGACCCAATTGGACAATCGCATCCAGCGCAGCCCTAGCCGTACGACCAGACTGTAGCACGTCATCAACCAGCAGGACATTCAGGCCAGATACAGAGGCTCCGCGCTCGCCCCGCGTCGCTTCAGCAATCGGTCCACGATCGTCTCGGAAATCCGACACGTCAAGGCCAGAGGCCGTTACTGTTCTGCCTGAAATCGCGGTTATTTCGGCTGCGAGTTTCTGCGCGACAATGACTCCATTGCTCTCGATCCCGAGAATGCGTAGGTCATCCACGCCGCGGTTTCGTTCAATTACCTCGCTGGCCAAGCGGGAAAACGTGCGACTAACCTTCACGGCAGACATGATTCGGGTTCGAGCCATCTCGGTACAATTCGCGGCTTTCAGGTGGAAAAGACTGTCTTCACAAGAAACGTTACTATGGAGAGGCACCGAATTTCGCTTTCAGAGCGTCGCTCCCAGGAAATAGCCTCCTGGACATCGCGTCGTAAGCATCGCGTCGTAAGCATCGCGTCGTAAGCATCGCGTCGTAA
>CBDTVC010000602.1:0-2799 GCA_965363925.1 uncultured bacterium
AGTGAGTGGTCTGCCGACGCCGATACGACTCGCCGGCCATCGGGTGTCACTACTAAGTCACAAATTGTGTCGGAATGACCGACCAAAACTTTCTCGCAGGCCCCGGTATCGAGTCGCCAAACTCGCAACGTTTTGTCGTTCGATCCAGAGATTATGTACTGTCCGTCGGGAGTAACCGCCAACGCTTGAATCTCGGCTGAATGCCCCTCGAAGACGCGCTCACAATCTCCGCTATCCACCCGCCAAAGTCGCAGCGTATGGTCATCCGATCCCGATACTAGATGTTGGCCGTCGGACAACATTTCCACGACTCTCGCCCAAGCGGTATGACCCCGGAATGATTGTTCACACTTGCCGTTGTCCAGCCGCCAAATACGAAGTACATCGTCATCTGAACCTGACAGGACTCGTCTTTCGTCGATGATAGCCAGTGCCGCGACGTGTACCTGCCCCCCAACCGTTCTGACCTGCTCACCGTCCGGGGCGATTAAGGACGGCCAACGCGGCTGTAACCAGGGCCAGGACGTTTCAGATTCAATCTGTTCTCGGAATGCTTTGAGCGCCGAGTCACTGAACCCCTGCAATCGACCCTGCAACTGCGTCGGCAATTCCTGAGGTCGCGCCGACAATACGTGCGCCGAGAGTTCTAGTGCTCCCGCGATTCGGCGTAGCGTGGCCTGTCTGGATCCCATGATTCCAAGCTCCCACACGACCCTGGGCCCGTCAAGCGCGCCAATGGAAAGTGGGCCCTCCGTGCCAGCCCCCTAACAACTAGTGACACTACAAATAACTCGACGACCGCCCATGGCGGATAGGCGCATTGGAGATACAGAATGAACACAATACCGATCGAATCAGACATCGCGACCCTGTCGCGGAATCACGAACGCAAGGCACCCGACTTCGCCGATGACGAGGCAACGGTGCTCCGCTTATTGGCGGAATTTCTTCACGACTGCGGCGTCGGCGAATACGGCGCCCTCGCCTTGCTGATGAAGTGTGCTGTCGAGCGCGGCCTGGCTGATGATACCCAGGGAAAATGGCCAGTCACCGTATTGGGTGAAGCAATGAGAGAGGCTTACGGCCCGGGTTGGAACCACGAAAAACTGTGGCTGACGCTGCTCGAAATCACCGGAATGAAATTACATACGATGTCGATCGACTCGCCGGAGATCAGGTTCTATGAAGAGCAACAAAACAAAGACCGCGCGATAACGGCGGCGGTATCGAACGAGGATCGCGAACACTATGAGAGGCAGAAAGCCCGTTGGCGGCAACTGCATGTCGAATTCGACGCTTTGATCATGCATCGCGAAAAGACGCTGGTGCAGCGCGAGGCCATGCGGCAATGTTTTATGCGCGACTTCCCGATGTATCTCGAAGAACGTGACCAACGACTTCGAATGGCGATAGCCGAACTAAAGCTCACCGAACTACAAAAAGACCCAACACTCAGTATCGAAGAGCTTGACGCATTAGCGAACAAGAAACTCGACGAGGTAAGCGCAAAGCTCAGTGCAGACCGGCGAACTCAAGGTTACGCCCTAACGGAAAGCGAAGTGCACTTTGAAGGTTTTGCGAGCGACACGGAGTATCAAAAATATCGAAAACGGCTCAAGACTCTTTACATGCTGCTGCACCCAGATCGATTGATGCACTTTCCGCTGACTGACGATCAGCGAAAAGATCTGCGCGAACTGTGGGACGACTGCCAAGCCATCGATCTGAAGAATGCGACAGAGCGTGACCTCGGCCGATCTGCACAATTGATCGACCATTGCATTGAACATGCCCGGGCAATTCTTGGGCAGGCGGGTATCGACATCGACCCAGGCTTCGTGATCCAGGGCAACACCTTCGAAGAACGTCAGCTGTGGCTAGATCGCGCCATTCTGCGCCTGCAAGACGATATCGAAATACTGAAGGACGAACTGAAAGCCTGGCGGGACGATAAAGAAATCAGTGCAATGGCAGCACTGCTTTATCAACCCGAACAGGAACAGGACAAACAACGCACCGCGATGCGCGAACGCGCCTTCGGCTTCGCGAAATGTGCCGATAAGCTGGAACAGGAACTCGTCACACGACTGGCCAAAGGAGATGACAATGAAGGAGATTGAAATTGTTCTGAGCACGCAGTTGCCGGTGCCGTTGAGCGAGGTGGACGACCTGATCTCACGGCACGGCCGGCGCCTACTGCCACGTTTGGCAGAGCTTGATCCTCATTTTGGGGGCATGGATTGTTCCGCAGACGGGAGTCTGCTCGTCGGCTTCGGAGACAAGTGCCTGTTGTTATGGAACACGGAGCAAAGCGAGCCATTCGCTCGTACCCGGTTGCCCGGAACAATTACCCGCGTCGCGGTGCGCGATTCTGGTTCCGCCGTGATCGTCGGCACGGCGTCCGGCGACGTTTTCGTTCTGGATCTTCCCACCCTTGCCGTGCTCTTGCATAGGAATGAAGCGGCCTCGATATACGACGTACACATCTCGAATTCCGATGTTGGCGTCTTCTGCGATGATACGGGCCGGGTTGTCGCCTTCAACTATGTGACAGGTGATGATCTACCACCGATTCCCAGCACCGGTAATCCGGGCCGCGTCTGGCTTAGCGAGGATTCGGAAAGCCTGATAGTAGATGATGAAAAGGAAATCATTCTCTATCACCCACAAACAAAGTGGATAGAAAAGATCTATTCGTACGCGCACGCCGACGACCAGCAACACAGTATCAGTTCCGGGGGCTGGCTGGTCGGGAAGAAACAGCGCGGCATCTATATCTGGAACCGAAGTTCCGCGGCG
>CBDTVC010000603.1:0-2791 GCA_965363925.1 uncultured bacterium
CAGCAGTGAAATGCCGTACGACATCTCATCAAAACTGATTGTGCATGCGGCGGCACTGGCGGTGCCGATTGTGGGGCGCGATGAGCCAATCGGCGTGATCGTCCTTGGAAAGAAGGTCGACCGCCGCAGCGTGTACAATCTCGAAGACCTTGAACAGATTCGCTGGGTGTCCGGACAATTGGGCCTCGCAATCGACCGTCTAAAACTGATCGAGCAACAAAAGGTGCTCGCTCGCGAAACGACACAGGCACAACTTGTTGCCTTACGTTCGCAGATAAATCCGCACTTTCTTTTCAATACGCTTAACACAATCGCTGCGCTTATCGCCGAGAAGCCGGATCAAGCAGAGGCAACGGTTGAACAGCTTTCGGCAATTTTTCGCCATACGTTGCAGGCGCGAGACGAAACATTCGTCACCATCGCAGATGAGCTTTCGCTTGTAAAGAATTATCTGGCGATTGAGCGCGTCCGCTTTGGAGAAAAGCTCCAAGTTTCAATTGACGCTGCGCGCGAGTTCGCACTTGTACCGATTCCAGCGTTTGCAATTCAAACACTCGTAGAAAACTGCGTGAAACACGGCATTGAAAAGAAGCTTGCGGGCGGTTCAATTCGGATTGACGTCTCGGCAAGTGAAGAGGGATCCGTTAGAATAGATGTCGTTGATTCTGGAATAGGAATCCCGCAGTTGTTTGGTCAATCAGCACCGACCGCTGACACGTCCTTTTTCGGAATCGGGCTTTCGAACGTCGCCGTCCGTATGGAGACAATTTACGGAAGGCAAGATCTTCTTTCGATTATCAGCTCGCCTGACGCAGGCACCCGTGTGTCGCTAACCATCCCGCGAACACCGACGGAACAGAGGCCGGGATGATAATTCTACATGCGTCTACGACAGCTCTCCAGAGGGCGAAGTCTGCAAAGGAGGAACGGTTGACGCAGACCTCTGAAATTTTCCAACCAGGAATCGAGATTCCGAATCCAATGCGTCCATGTTGAAAGTAATGATCATTGATGACGAGAAGCCGGCACGCAACAGAGTTCGGCGGCTTCTCTCGAGTCTTGAGGAATCGAATCGACTTGAGATTGTTGCCGAAGCGGATAACGGCATTTCCGGCCTCAAAATCCTTGAGAAACAGGCCGTCGATCTACTATTTCTCGATATTAACATGCCTGAGCTGGATGGCTTTGGCGTATTGGAACGACTTGACCCGGCTTCCAGGCCGATTGTGATCTTTACGACTGCGTACGACGAATACGCGATCAAGGCATTCGAAGAGAATGCCGTTGACTATCTGCTGAAGCCTATTGGCCAGGACCGAATGGAAAAGGCTGTTCAACGGGCGGAGAAGATCCACACGACTCCACAGTCGCGCGAATCGCGGGAAGAACACTTGGGGAAACTGCTGGACTGGCTTGATGCCAAGTCCTTTCCCGGCAATGATGAGGCCGGGACCACCACCGCCAAGCCCCCTCTGACTGCCGAATATCTTAAGCAGATTTCCATCCCATTCCGTGACCGGATCCTGATTATCCCGGTTGACCGACTCGTGAGTGCGGAGATTAGCGAAGGCATCACCAGGCTGATTATTTCAGAAGTGGATGAGGCAACAAAGCGACAGACCCTACGAGAACATATCGTGGCCTACACACTGGAAACACTCGAATCGAACCTCGACCCGGAACGGTTCATGCGGGTGCATCGGGCGACCATCGTACAGGTGGGGCTAATTACCGAAATGATTCCGTGGTTCAGCGGCAGATACAAACTAGTATTGACTGGAGGTCACGAGGTCATCGCTTCGCGAGAAAGGTCGAAGGCGCTGAAGGAGCGATTGATGATGTAGACGTATTTGTAGTACAAGTATGCAGTGGTGGCGACGCTGGACGATGATTAGCTTTCAGCGGGGTAAGTGGGATTTGCCCGCCCCGGGCAGACATCGACGGCACCTCCCGCCTACGGCAAGTCGTACGCCGTCACAAATGCCTCAACAGCATAGAACTGCGGCAACCCCAAACTGTCGAGCGCCTTGGCTGTATCCCGGTTGCGATCACGTGCTCGCTGCCAAAACTCCCGCGAGTCATACGCACCCGGAAATAACGCACGATCTTTCTGGCTTTCGTGTTTATAAATCGCTTCAATCTTCTGATCCAGGTCAGCGCGAGACAGAGGAAGAAAAACATCCGCCTTGTGGATCTCCCACTCCTGCCAAGCCCCACGGTACAACCAGATCAAAGGCCGCCCGACTTCAGGGTGGTGTCGATGGTGCATGCCACTACCCGGCATCTCTGCCGTACCAAAACGCTGGTCCACCGCCTGCTTGATCGCCTTGTAACACATCCGGTGTGTGCCGTGCGGATCAGACAAATCCCCCGCAACAAACACGTGGTCCGGCTGCGTCGCTTCAAGTAACTCCAGGATGATCGTCACATCGGCTGGCGAAATTGGATCCTTCTTGACACGACCGGTCTTGTAAAACGGCATGTCCAGAAACCGCGCGTTCTCGGGCCCAAGCCCCATGACCTCAATCGCAGAGATCGCTTCAGTGTAGCGGATAAACGCCTTCAGCTCCTGAACCAACGGAAGGTCAACCTGCGCTGGCTCTTTGGTATCAAGGAAACTGATAACATCTTCAATTTGCTTACGGCCACCGTCAAACTGACCCTGCTCCACTAGTGACCTTGTACTCATATCGACGAAGCGCAAGTGCCGCCGAAGGTCATCGTCAAAAACCGCAACAGACGCGTTCGTCATGTAGGCTACAACAACCTCGTTTCCGTTCTTAGCCAGGTT
>CBDTVC010000604.1:0-2788 GCA_965363925.1 uncultured bacterium
GGGATGGTGTTCAGAAGACTGGAGTAAATGTCATCGGAATGGTGCGGGGCTCATCGTTCCCTGATCAATTTATCGTGCTATCTGCCCACTACGATCATTTGGGCATCCGAAACGGCGAGACTTACAACGGGATGGATGACAACGCCTCGGGCACGGCGGCAGTGATGGCCATGGCTGAGTACTTCACAAAGGTGTATCAGCCGCATCATTCAATAATCTTTGCACTACTCGATTCGGAAGAGTCAGGATTGTTGGGCGCCAAGGCGTTTATCGCTGAACCTCCAGTAAAACTTGAATCAATATTGCTGAATGTAAATCTTGATATGGTAAGTCGAAGCGACAAAGACGAGATCTACGCCTCGGGTGCGTTTCACCATCCGTATCTGAAGCCGACCCTCGAGCAGGCTTCCCTGGCTGCGAATGGCCGCACAGGATATGAGGTCAAGCTCTTGTTTGGCCACGACGTGCCTGGTTCGGGACACGACGACTGGACTTCCTCATCCGATCACGGTCCGTTTTTCCGCGCCGGTATCCCACACGTCTATTTTGGCGTCGAAGATCACGCCGGTTATCACAATCCAACCGACGATTTTGCGGATTCTACCCCGCGATTCTATGTTAATGCAGTTGAGGTCATCTTAGAGTCGGTGATCCAACTGGACGCCGTTTTCGAGACCATCCGCTCCCAATAGATGGGAACCGGCAGGTGCTTAGGCCGCTATAAATGTGCAACGTTTCGGGATGAGGGTCGGGTTTCCATTATCAATACGCTGAAATAGTACCAGTTATCCGAGCTGTCGGCTCGGACTTACCGGCGCCAGTCATCGAAGTCGAGGTGACGCCATGACGGGACACGTCCTCGTACTAAATAGAGATTATAGCGCGCTTTCGACGTGTAGCGTCCAGCGCGCAATCGTCCTGCTACATCTGGAGAAGGCAGAGCTCGTTGAGTCGTTGCCCGACAAGTACGTCCGCTCCTCTTCGGCACATCACCCTTGGCCTTCTATTGTCAGACTGAGTCTGTACGTTCGGATTCCGTACAGACGGATACTGCTGTCTCGGAAGAATGTCCTCAGGCGCGACCAGCATACGTGCCAATATTGCGGAAGCCGTGATCAGTTGACGATTGATCACGTACATCCCAAGTCGCGCGGAGGAAAGGACGTGTGGGAGAATCTGGTTGCGGCATGCGTTCCGTGTAACAACCGGAAGGGAAGTCGGACTCCCGAAGAGGCCGGATTAACGCTTGTCCGCCCGCCATTCCGACCCAGCCACGTTATGTTCATTCGGGACTTTGTCGGACGTCCCGACGACGCTTGGAAACCCTACCTTTTTATGTCGTGATCTGGCTCGCAGGAGGCGTGGGTTTTGCCAAGTACGAAACCAAACACGCGTTCAGGGTTAAGTGGGGAGGCTCGTGGCCTGTGCTGTGTTCTGCTGGCAGACAGACCTTCAAGACCTCAACCAAATCGCTTCAGCAAACTCCAATACGGTATCATCAAAGTGGCTACCGAACAAGTACCGACCTCCGAACCAAGCGTTGCCGATCCTGACTCGAAGAAACAACCCGTGAGTGTGGTCGCTCGCATGATGTGGTTCTTTCCCATTGTGCTTGTACTGCTTGCGGCGAATCAGTTCAAGGTTGGAGTTGATCTTCGGGAGACGGCAACCAACGGGGTTGCAGCGGTGGCCGAGATTACGGATTTCAAGCGAGTGGATCGTGCCGACGTTACATATGGGCACGTGAGCTTGCGAATCCGCATGGCTGATGGTTCGATTGTTATGAAAGAGAAAATGCCTCTACCGTATTCTCTCCTTCACCGAGTTGAAGGAGAGGACCAGGTTGACGTTCATGTTCTGAAGAACGCCTCTCAGGACGTGGTCATCGACCTTGTCTCAGGTGCGCAATGGCGGTTGGCGCTAATTCAAGGTGTCATTGCCGCGTTAGCCGCTTTGATGGCGATCACTGGGATCGTTGCCTGGACTCGTTACCTAAAGAAACACGGAGACCCGGCGCTTCGGTAACGTCCTGGACGCTCGCGCATCCCGCGCGAGGAGCGTTTGCACGATGAAGCGCTTTGCGCGTGCCTCGCTTTCCGCATCCCGATTGGTATGGCCGATTCGCATTGTGCGTGCCCGACCGATCCTCGAGACTAGTACATCGACGCCACAAATTCCCCGTATCCGTTGTAGGGCTGAGTCCGGACGCGCTCAATCGTCCGCATATCTTTCATAAAGCGCTCGGTAGCCTGGCTCCAGCGAGGGTGCGGCACCTGCGGATCGACATTGGAGAGGAATGAGTACTCGGTTGGAGCGAGGTCATTCCAGAACGTTTTAGGCTGCTTTTTTACAAATTCGATTTTTGCAATTGCCTTGGGTCCTTTGTACCCGTACTTCCACGGTAACGCCAACCGAATCGGCGAGCCGTTCTGCTTGGTCAGTGGTTCGCCATACATACCGGTAACAGCAAACGCCAGTTCATTCGTTGCCTCATCGATTCGGAGCCCCTCGTAGTACGGCCACTCATACCAATCCTGCTCGCGCACGCCCGGCATTTCCTTCTTCCTGGACACGGAGGTAAACCGAAGATGCGTTGCACTCGAAAGCGGGTTGGCTAATTCTACGAGCTTCCGCAGCGGGAATCCCGACCAGGGGATGGTCATGGACCAAGCTTCGACACAGCGAAAGCGATAAAGCCGCTCCTCTATCCCAAACTTTCGGATGAGGTCAGCCAGATCGAGCGTCATTTTCTTTTCTACGAGCCCGCTGATTTCAATGGTCCACGGAT
>CBDTVC010000605.1:0-2788 GCA_965363925.1 uncultured bacterium
TTTTGTGACACTGGTCCGCGCTGGTGTTGACGAGGAGTTTCTTGTCGAGGCGCGGGACGCAGGGTTCACGTTTTCGGCAAAGGAATTTGCACTGCTGTCAAAGTCTGGTGTTGATGGGGACTTGCTCCGCCAGGCAGGGAAGTCTGGTTACCGATTTTCGGCGCGCGATTTTTCGGCGTTGCAACATGCGGGCGTTGACGAAGATTTGATTGCGGCCTCGAGAAAGGCTGGCTACTCTTTGTCCGCGAAGGATCTTGTCCGGCTGTCAGATGCCGGCATTGACGAAGACGTGTTCCATCAGCTGCGAAGGTCGGGCATCACTTCGGCATCGGTTTCTTCGATTATCCAGTTTGCTTCGCGGGGTTCTTGCAACGAGTGCATTTCGAGTTGATTTGACCGGGAAATCGGATTTCTCCTCCTTAACTATAGCCGCGATGCGCGGCGACTGGGCTCCCGTCAGGCGATTCCTGGCTAGTCAGGTCTGTTAATTGATCCCTGGCAGTCACTTCCTTAATTTGCTGGCCGTCTGACGAGGCCTGTGACTTGGGCGGGTGCATACGATTGTTCACTTGTCCACTCCGGACGAGCACATCTCTACCTGAATCAAGCCTATCGGGAACCGTTACGAATCCGGGTCTTTCTGCAGTCAATGATTTTCGAACGGTTACACCTCATGTTGCTTGTGTCTCGTCTCCACGGCCTTCGTCAATGGCGTAGGTGTGTCGTCGCTTTTTTCGCCTGTTTTTTCGTTTTCGGATTGCAGTCGCAATTCGTGAATGCCCAGCAATTGCCGACAGGGACTCCTGATCCAATTGGCACTGCGATGCAAAAACTGGGAACGCGACAGGCGTCACTCCTTGGATCAGGCGATCTGGCACTTGAAGGCGCCATCGATGAGAATGAGTATATCGTCGGGCCAGGTGATATGTTTGCTGTTTTGCGGGGAGGGACCATCCCAATCTCGACTTCGATTCAAGTCTCCGCGGAGGGCAATCTTGTCGTCCCGGAAGTCGGATCCCTACCGGTGGCTGGACTATCGCTGGCGGACGCAAAAACTGCTGCCGTCAAGTTCATAAAGACGAACTACGTGAACGAAGTTGTCGACGTTTCTCTTGAGGAGCCTCGGAAGTTTTACGTGCACGTCACTGGGGCGGTGCCTCAGCCCGGTCGATTCATCACTTCGGCTGTGAGTCGAGTAGACGATGTATTGCAAGAAGTCTACGCGAGCAAGTCATTTGATTACAACATCGCTCTTTCAGGTCGCAATTCGACCGACAAGGAGACGCTGTCGCGAATGCTGCCGTTGCCTAGTGCTGAACGACCGTCCCTGAACGAGGAATTTCGACCGTCCCTCCGGTCGATTCGAATCGAGCGGACCGATGGTACATCGGTCGAGGTCGACTTGATGACCTATTACGCTACCGGTGATGTTTCGTTAAACCCGTATTTGCTGGACGGTGATGTTTTGCGCGTATCCGCGTATCGCAATGAGTTTGAAAGCATTCGGGTGTCGGGAGCTGTACCCTATCAAGGTTATTATGCTTATCGAAACGGAGATACCCTCGACAGAATCCTGTCCATTGCCTTTGGAGCACGTGAGTATGAACTACCTGGGGACGTTCGAATCGTCACGAGGACTGCGACCGGTAGCGAATCAAAACTTGTAACTGTTGATGAGGTCGCCGCCGGCGTTGCGTCTCGAACCAATCTCCTTCGTGGAGATCATATCATGGTTCAAACGGGTGAACGCTCAAACGCAGGCGTCTTTGGCTGGGTCAAATATCCTGGAACATATCCTATTGTTTCTGGAAAATCCACGCTCAAACAGTTGGTATCGGATGCGGGCGGAATAACGGATGATGCAAGCGTTCGCTTAGCGTATGTAGAGCGACGAGCACCAACCTTCTATAAGGCCACCCCTGGTGTTAGTGATCTGGATTTTTTCGGTCGAGTAAATTACCGAACAGCGTTGTTGACGCAGCGGGTACTTGTCAACGTTGCTGAAATGCTGGAGTCAGATTCTGATTTTATGCTTGAGGATGGCGACGTCGTAGTATTTCCACGCGACGAACCGACGGTCTTCGTAGTCGGCAACGTTCCTGCGGGCGGATACCTTCCGTATCGGGAGGGATGGACTGCAGCAGATTACATTGATGCTGCCGGCGGCATGGCTGCACTTAGCCGAGACGTCTACGTCTATGCATCGGTGACGGGCCTCTCGTACAAGGGGATAGACCAGAACGTCCGGCCCGGAGACACGATTTTTGTCGACCGCGAGCCGAAGACGGATTCGCCCGAACTGCAGGCCCTGCTTGTGACGGAACGAACGTCGAAACGCCAGTTGAAGTTGGCCTCGATTCAGACGATCATAACTGGCATTTCGACTATTGCAGCCATCGTGACGACCGTCGTGGCGATACGGAGGTAGAGGGGTTAGTCCGTGCAAGCATCGCTTGATGTTTTCTGATTTCGAGGTTGTCGAGTAATGACGCCGCTTTCTGTACATGCTGTTTTACTCGGACTGTTGGTGTCTGCCTGTTCGAGTCCCGCTGAGCCCGTAGATTTGTGCTCGCGCCTACGGTACGCTGATTTGGTGGACTACTTTCCCTTAATGGATGGTGACGTTTGGCGGTATACGTATTCATCTGTGAAATATATCGGGAGCGGAGCTAGCTCAAAGACATGGACCAATGGCGAAATGACTTGGTCGATTAGCGCAGTCAGATGCAGTCAAGGTTTTTGGAGAGCCAACATCTCTGAATCGTTTGTCGGGACCCATAAGACCGAA
>CBDTVC010000606.1:0-2788 GCA_965363925.1 uncultured bacterium
TGATCTTGCTTCCTAAAATTTTCTACTCGTTAGATCAAACGTTGTTTGAGCCTGCAAAATGTCTTTCGGCAAATCAACAACGACAGGACCCGGCCTTCCACTCTTTGCCAAATGGTAGGCGTTTCGGACGGTCTGTGCCAACTCCTTTACGTCGCGTACGAGAAAGCTATGCTTCGTAATGCTGCGGGTAACGCCGATCGTGTCACATTCCTGAAACGCATCGTTGCCGATTAAATGCGTTGGCACCTGACCAGTGAAAACAACGATCGGAATCGAATCCATATAGGCATCGGCAATTCCTGTTACACAGTTCGTGGCACCAGGCCCACTGGTAACCAGTACCGTACCTACCCCGCCACTCGCTTTCGCATAGCCTTCAGCGGCGTGCGTGCCACCCTGTTCATGTCGGACAAGAATGTGCTCAAACGATGGGTCGAGTCGCGCCATCGCATCATAGATCGCAATGACTGCCCCACCGGGATGCCCGAACACGAACTCAACACCTTCCGCCTCCAATGAGCGTATGAGAATCTCAGCGCCCGTAAGCACTTTCCCTGAATCCCGCACGCCGCTTTGCATTTTTGAGCCTGACCGTTCCAACGAAACAGCCGCCTTCTCACGAGTCCGACCCTGCGCTGGCACTCCTTCACGCGGAGGTGCATCCTTAACTTCCATTTCTCATTCTCAGTTAATGATTCTAGTTGTAGAGAGCTGAAGACTCAGTTCTCCTGTCCAATGACGTTCGTTCTTTGCGGCGCCTGTTGCATGGATGGATCTGCAACCGGGTCGCCTGACGGATGATGTTCAGAGTCGCTAAACGGATTGGCCAATATGGCTCCTTGTGAAGCACTCTTTACGAACCAGGTGTATCGCTCGAGAAAGCCGCCGCGTACTTTCGGCCGGAACGCCGGAACATGTCGGGCACGAATAGCGAGTTCTTCCTCACCAACCAGTAACTCTACCGTTCGGGACACAAGATCAAATCGAATGATATCTCCTGGCTCGACAAGCCGGATTGGGCCGCCCGACGCCGCCTCAGGCGAGCAGTGACCGACTGATAGTCCACGCGTACCACCGGAGAACCTTCCGTCAGTTATCATTGCGACGGACGTATCCAATCCCATTCCTGCGAGTGCAGACGTTGGCTGGAGCATTTCCGGCATCCCAGGCCCTCCGCGCGGCCCTTCATATCGGATGACCACAACGTCGCCGGGCTGAACGTCACCGCCCAGAATTCCAGTAACGGCAGCGTCCTGGCTCGCATAGATTCGTGCCGGGCCGCTGAACGTCATCATGTGTTCAGCAACCGCGCCTGTCTTGACGACGCAACCTTCTGGAGCCAGATTGCCAAAGAGGATCGATAACCCGCCCGTGGATCTATAAGCATCCTTGACAGGATGGATAATCGACGTATTCTCGTTTGTCGCGGCCTCAACGCTGGCCCGGAGCGTTGTGCCCGTTACGGTAATTCGATCGAGGTTGAGAAGATCCGCGACGGAAAGCTCCTTCAGGATGGCCATTACGCCACCCGCCAGGTCGACATCTTCCATGTGAACGTCGGGCACTGCGGGCGACACCTTGCACACGTAGGGTACGCGGCTAGACACTTCGTTAATCCGATTCAAGTCGTAGTCAACACCGGCTTCATGCGCGAGCGCTAGCAGGTGTAAAACGGTGTTCGTCGAACCGCCCATAGCCATGTCGAGAGCAAAAGCGTCGTCGAGTGCATCTCGGGTGACAATGTCGCGCGGTTTGATGTCGCGCTCGACAAGGTCGATTATTCGGAAGGCGGCAGCACGAACCAGATCTGCGCGGCGCGGATCGATCGCAAGGATGGAGCCATTACCAGGCAACCCGAGACCAAGCGCCTCAAGAATGCAGTTCATCGAGTTGGCTGTAAACATCCCTGAGCACGAACCACATGTCGGACATCCGGCATTCTCCAACGCTAGCAATTGCTCAGCGTTGATCGTGCCATTCTGGAATTGGCCAACGCCCTCAAAGACGGAAACCAGATCAACTTTTTCCCCGCTGGGAAGCTGACCTGCCTTCATCGGACCACCAGTCACAAATATCGTCGGCACGTTGAGTCTCAGTGCACCCATCAGCATTCCCGGCACAATCTTGTCGCAGTTCGGAATGCAGATCAACCCATCGAGACAATGCGCAGCCGTCACGGTTTCAACAGAATCGGCAATGATCTCTCGCGACGGAAGTGAGTATCGCATACCCATATGCCCCATCGCGATACCGTCGTCAACACCAATCGTATTGAACTCAAACGGGATACCTCCAGCTTCGCGGACAGCATCTTTGACGATTCGGCCAAGTTCCTGCAGGTGCACGTGCCCCGGGATCAGGTCGATGTACGAGTTACAGATGCCGATAAACGGACGGTCAAAATCCTCGTCAGACGTGATTGCCCCGGTAGCCTTTAACAGGCTCCGATGAGGGGCACGCTCAAATCCCCGCTTGATCGTATCACTCCGATGTGCTGATCGCGGAGTGTGCTGACTGCTTGCCACAGCGGCACTGCTTCGGGATGGTTCGGAAATGTCTTCCACAATGAAGAGGGTTTGTGTCAACCCCTTCAAACTGAGCAGCGAATTTGCTGCGTATGTGGGATCGACCGGTTGGAGTTACCGAATAAGAAGGAGAAGGCTAATAAGCACGAGACCGAGCAGGCTTGACGTAGCCGCCGGAATCAAAATTAACCGATCGATATAGCCACTACTGGCCGGGAGTACTCGCGGACGCTGTCGCTCCCATCAGGAGTGGGTGTGGTCAG
>CBDTVC010000607.1:0-2781 GCA_965363925.1 uncultured bacterium
CAAGATTACGCGTTATTTGCCCGACCCATCCGATGCCACTGCACTATCTCCCGGGCTGGTGATGGGTATCAATCAGACAAAGGATAAGTCGCTTTGGGTGACTACTCGCCGGGGCGCGCTTCAACGATTTGATCGGGTGTCTGGACGTGTCGTTGAGCGATACATGGAATCCCCGGGTCGCGAGGGCGGTGTCTATTCGGACAATCCATGGTTCTTCCTCGAGGACCGGAAAGGGCGCACGTGGATCACGTCAGGCGGGTCTGGTTGCCTTTTGGAAATGACCGAACCGGGTGAGTTTACTCAGCACTGCCACGACCCCCAAAATGTGAATACGCCGGCCCATGATTTTGCCCGCCAGATGATCGAGGCGAGTGATGGGACGATGTGGCTCGGTACCTGGGGAGGTGGACTGGATCGTATTGATCCGGAGACGCTCGAATACAAGCACTACCGTCACGACCCGGAAAACGAGAACTCGGTTTCCTCAGATTTTGTTATGGCAGTTCACGAGGACCCGAGCGGAACCTTGTGGCTGGGAACGTATGGAGCTGGATTGACTCGGTTTGATCCAAAGACCGAGTTGTTCACGCACTATACGTCGCACAATTCAGCCCTTCTCAGCGATGTGGTGTATGAAATTCAGGCCGATGACGCTGGATGTCTTTGGGCATCCACAAACGCTGGACTCGTCCGCTTCGATCCGAGAACGGAATCGTTCCGAAGTTTCGGCATCGAGGATGGCGTTCAGGAGCTTGAGTTCAATTCCGGCGCGTCGTTTCGTTCCAGAAGCGGAGAGCTGTTCTTCGGTGGTGTAAACGGACTTAATGCCTTCTTCCCGGAAAACGTAACAAGCGATCCACGAAGTCCGGTCGTCGTGATGACGACTCTGCAGGCCGGTGGTGAGTTGGTGGACCATCCCGGCCCCGACGCTCCGATTCTTGCCGCGTTGCCGTATGCAAAAGAAATTCGGCTTCGCGCCAATCAGCGCGACATCGCCATCGGTTTCGCGGGTCTCTCATACGTTGACGCCAAGAATCATAAGTATCGATACCGTCTTGACGGATACGATGAAGATTGGCGCCAGGCGGGTAAAGAGCGAACGGCCACTTACACGAATCTTGATCCGGGCAATTATTCTTTTCGCGTCGCGGTTTCAAACAATGATGGTACCTGGAATGACAACGCGCTGCATGTTGCGATAATTGCCGAACCATATTGGTACGAAACCATCATTGCGAAGGCTCTGTACCTGCTCACGGGAGTCGGGCTCATGGCTTGGTTTTTCTATTTCCGGCAGAAGCGGACGGCCCTGCAGCATCGTTTGGAGATTGAACACCTTGAAACCGAAAAGCTTCGACAGGTCGACAAGACACGCAGCATCTTCTTTGCCAACGTTAGCCACGAGTTTAGAACTCCGCTGACACTCACGCTAGGCCCTGTTGATGACGTTCTGGCTGGATTGCACGGGACGGTATCGGAGGCGGCACAGGCCCAGCTCCAATTAGCACGTCGAAACGCGGGACGTGTGCTTGATCTGATCAATCAGATACTCGACGTTGCTCGATTGGAGGCCGGCCGGACTCGGCTGCGCGTTCGTCAGCTTGACTTGGGAATTTTCACGGATGATGTTGCAGCCGTATTTAAGCCGCTGGCAGAGCGAAAAGCAATCACGTTTACGCTTGACACACATAGTGCCCGGGTTCTTGCCTGGGTCGATCCTGTTCAATTCGAAAAGGTGTTGTCCAATCTTCTTTCGAACGCGTTCAAGTTTACGCCCAACGGCGGCACTATCCGGGTAACCGTTGAGGAACGAGATCAACAGGCATATCTATCCGTTCGGGACAACGGCCCCGGAATTCCATCAGCAGAATTACAATTTGTATTTGATCGCTTTCACCAGGTCGACGAATCGCAGGTTCGCATGCAGCCGGGTACCGGAATTGGACTGGCCCTGTCGCGCGAGATCGTTCAGCTTCATGGTGGCTTAATCAGTGTGAAAAGCGAGGAGGGGTTTGGCAGTACGTTCACTGTATCGCTGCCGCTCACCAACAAGTTCTTCGACGAGAATCAGATTGATCCAGCTCCATCGGAAGGAGCATTGAGCCCAGCAGTTCGACCATCTTCGATGAGTAACTATTCGCGGAAGAAGATTGCGGAGTTTGATCGGGTAGCTGGGCCGACGGATGATTCGCTCGTGCCTGAAAATTCTGAGTTGGAGGATCGATCACCTACTGGTGATGGGTTTGAGCAAGATTCAGGAGATGACGAGCGAACGACCATTCTTGTTGTTGAGGACCATGACGACGTGAGAGAGTACATCCGCTTTCACCTGGAGCCGGACTACCGGGTACTTGAGGCGTCCGATGGACAGCTGGGTCTCGACATGGTTCGGTCCGAGTTGCCCGACCTGGTTCTTTCTGACATTATGATGCCTCGTATGGACGGCGTTGAGATGTGTCGGATTTTAAAAAGCGATCCAGACACCGATTTTATCCCGGTGGTTCTGCTCACTGCCAAGGCTTCCCACGAAGATCAACTTGACGGACTTCGCGGCCGGGCAAACGCTTATCTCACCAAACCGTTTGATCCAGCAGAACTTCGTTTGTGGATCGCCAACCTGATTTCGAATGCTCGACGGCTCGCTATTGAGACAAAGTCGCTTCCGCGGCCGATTATCAAGTTGAGTGAGAGTCCTGTGGCGTTGAAATCGTCAGATGATGCGTTTCTTGATCGTGTTCTGGATTGCATAGACGGTGATTTATCGGACGAATCGTTTACTGT
>CBDTVC010000608.1:0-2766 GCA_965363925.1 uncultured bacterium
GTCAGGCGGCTACCGTTGCCGAGACAGCAGCGCCTGTTTGACATTGCGTCCGAAATTGAAATCGTGAAGGGCCTTTTGGTTTATGGTGAGTTTGCCCAATCATCTACGGATGAGAACCGGCTGTCGGCCCTTGATTCAGACGATGATATCGGGCGTGGTGCCATTGGCGGAATTCGGTTGGCACCCAAAAGTCTGGGTTTGATCGGGGGACAACCGCTCGAAGTGAGCGCATCAATTGAGCGCAATCGCAGGCAACAGACGTTCCGAACGTTCAACCGGACCCGAACCGTCGAGTTTAGTCGAGACTGGAATCTAGGGAACCGTGGGCTTTCTGCGACAGGAGGAGTTGAGAGCAACGGTGCCGAACTGATTGATCTCGGCACTATCAATTTCAAGTGGTCGAAGATTGGTGTCCTTGGCGCGCGCTATGGGCGAATGGATCTCGGGAGTACATTCTCAGCAAAACGCTGGTTGATCGACCTCCGAAATGATACAAGGACTGATTCCTCCCAATCGCTGTACCAGTACAGCGTGCAGAATGTCACGAGTACGGATTTGGCTGTATCCAAATCTGGATCATGGTTTCGACAGAAGGGGAGTATCCGCGGCCCCCGAATGGGTGGCTGGATTGCGCCGCAGCTATCTTTTGATCAGGAGCGACTCGAACAGCGTATAGCTGGGACAGACTCATTGACGAACGAGTCGCTTGCCTTCATTGATGTTCGCCCGGGAGTGGGCTTTTTTGGTACTCGGTCCTCCGCGTTCGCGGAATTGCAATATCGAAACGAAGACGAAGTGTTAGGCGCCGAGCTGACAGATGGGTCAACGTCGATGACTGGACGCGTCCGGCTTCAGCTTCGCACAAAGGGATCGCTGCGATCCAACGGGACGTTTGGCTATCGCATCCGGCGTTATGCCGACCCGGTTGCAGAGCAATTCGGGAGGCAGGATCAGGAGTCCCTTGTCCTGAGCTGGAATGGAGACTGGCGTCCGCTCGAGCGCGCTATTACCGCCTCCTGGCTTTATGAGGCGCAAACGGAGCGAACGCCCAAGCTTCAGGAAATCTACGTGCGCACGGGGCCAGAGTTCGGCGACTATGTTTGGCTCGACGACAACAACGATGGGGTCCTCCAGATTGAAGAGTTTGTACTTGAAACGACGCCAAATGAAGGAGTGTATTCGAGAACATTTGTGCCATCAGATTCGCTGTTCTCTACCGTTGCTGTGAGGGCCCGGGGGCGATTTGATTTCGATCCGGGGGTACTGGTAAAGGGGTCACAGGGTAGACTTGCGCGTATCGCAAGGAATGTATTCTTGTCCTCGCTTATTGAGGTGTCCGAGAAGAGTCGCGAACAAGATCTGGCGCGTATATATTTGCTCCGGCAAAACTACTTCCGAGGCGCAAATACCCTGAACGGTCGAGTCCTCTTTCGACAAGGCCTCTCGCTATTTCGGACCAGCCGTATAGCAGGACTCGACGCGTCTTACTCAAGATCGCGCGGACTAAGTGATTTGACGGCCAGTGCGGAGGAGCGTATCAACGAAATCGGAATGGTGGAAGGAAGGCTTCGTCTTTCTGATCACTTCAGGGCCAATCTCACGGTCGAGAGAGACCGCAAGTATGTTTTCAGTGACGCCTTTTCAACACGTCAGTTTGATCTTCGATCAACAAGCCTGGAACCGGGATTTACGTGGTCTCCGTCCGAGGTTGTTTCAGTCCGTACGTCGCTGTCGTATTCAGAAAAATCGGACGCATTGAACGATCGTACTGCCGTGCTGTTAAAGGCGCCTGTCGAATTTCGCTTTCAGCGGGCCAGACAGTTCCAGTTTCTTTCCCGGTTGGAAACGGCAAGTGTCACGATCAGCGGAGCGGAAGCACTCGGCCTGGCAAGTTTTGAGCTAACAGACGGGCGAGGCGAGGGTCGATCCTTCTTGTGGAATCTCACAGGCGAATACCTTGTCAACCAATACCTGCGAGCGTCGATCACGTACGACGGACGCAAACCGTCAACCGCACCCGTGTTACATACAGTTAGGATGCAACTATCCGCATCATTCTGACACGGTAGCCCGATTGGCTATTGTTCGTCGCTGCTAGCTGTGTGATTCGGGATCAGCAAACTCGTCGTAGCGTTCCCGCTTGATGTCAATCCCGGCGGTTCGAAGTTTCCCTTCCAGATTTTCGTATCCACGGTCGAGATGATAAACCCGTAACACGTCCGTTTTTCCTTCGGCGATCATTCCCGCCAGGACGAGCGACACGCTCGCTCGTAGGTCCGTGCTCATAACCTTTGCCGCCTTGAGCTTTGTGTTACCCTGTATGGCAACTTCGTTAGCGAGAACGATGGCGTTTAACCCCATCCGCTGCAGCTCTGGAATGTGTTTAAAACGATCCGGGTAGACTGTTTCGACAATCTTGGCATTGCCTGCTGCTTTGGTAAGCAGGATGCTCCATTGCGCCTGGAGATCGGTAGGGAATTCAGGGTACACTCCAGTTGTAATGCTAACCGCTTGTAACTGATCGGGGGCGGTGACGACTATCGTATCCTTCCGGATTTCCAATCCGGCACCCGTTTCACGAAACGCATCGATGAAGGCTTCGCCGAGATGGGTTGGATCAGCATTGTGTATTACGACCGGTATGCCCGGCTGGCCAGCTATCGCCGCCGCGATCATAAACGTGCCCAGTTCGATTCGATCTGGACAGTTGGAGAAAGAGACCGAATTCAGCGTGTCGACGCCTTCCACTTCAATGGTATCAGTTCC
>CBDTVC010000609.1:0-2756 GCA_965363925.1 uncultured bacterium
CCGTCAGCGCGCCGGGGGGAGGGTTCGAGGACGTGCCGACCTTCAATTCCAATGTCGACAATGGCTATGGCTTCTTCGGGTCGGTTGGATATTACACAGAAGAATGGAACGCGGCGGCCATTTCTGTCACGCTGGGGTTTGACTAAGCCCCCGACTGATGTCGCAGATGCATCTAAGTAAGCGACATACCCGACACGGACACACTTGTACGTTCGGTAGTGGGTCTGCACACGCACTCAGTTTCTCCCTTCAAGCGATCGCCTGCCGATAGCCCCTGCGGCGAGTCACTGCCTCGGATGTACGGACTCCCGCGCCCGGGCACCATTTTCCGATACGTTGACCCACAACCCGGAAATACCGCCACGCCGAAGTCCGGCTTCTGCGTGTAGCAAACCCACAATCCGTTTGAACCAGTCCCGCTGACGGGTCGCATTTCCCCTTCCCGCGAAGCACTGCGACAGACCTCCGGACCCAGGTAGGCTAGTTTTGCAGTCATCCACGCCGTCCCGCTTGTTTGGAGCACCGTTTCTGCCGATACCATCAGTCTTTGGCAGCACCACTAAAAACGCAGACTTTTGTCTCCGCTTGATTGATGATTCGATCTGTATTACTTCTGGCCCTGTTGGTTACCACGACGATTGGCTGCCAGGACATGCGGACTCCCGCGACCTCGCTCTACGATCAGGGATTCCTGTCGCTTGTTTACGGTCAGCGGGCGGAGGCCATACGGTTCTACCGAAAGGCTTCCGACAAAGGTCACGCAAAATCCAAAGTTGCCCTGGGAATTCTGGACGATGGCGGATCGGTTATGTCGAATCTGCACCTTGCCTTAACGGATCCGAGCCGTGGACAGTCAGATTGGTACGAGTTGGCTCTGGGGTCGTTGGAGGAGGACGTGGCAAACGGTGACGAGGACGCAAAGATTATGCTTGCCATCATGCTTGAACGCGGATTGGGTGGATCTCCCGATCCTGAACGGGCAACGAGCTTATTACAGGAAGAGCCACGCAGCGCGGAAGATGACTTCTGGCTTGGGTGGATCTTTGAACGCCGCGGCTATTTTCCGCTCGCGAAGAAATTTTATACTAGTGCGGCGCAGGATGGGGTAGCAACCGCCTACACGTCGCTCGCTCTCATGTACATGGAAGGACGTGGCGTTGAGTCCAGCTTCGGCACCGCCATGGCCCTGCTTCGTGTTGCCTACGATAGAGGTGACCGCGGTGCCGGGGAATTGTACGAGTCATACCTCAACAAAGCAGTTCGGAGCGCGGCGCTCGGCGACACAAAAGCGCTCAGGAATCTGGAACAGTTTCGCCGCACAGGGCTGCGGGAGTACACGATGTCTGGCTGAGCCGTATGAACAACACGCAACAAAAAGAGGGTAGCCTGACAACAGGTTACCCTCTTCTTGTTTTATCAAACTTTGCGGACGATCGGTAGCCTCCGCTGCCGAGTATCAAGCTGCCTAAAGCTTGCGGATCGTAAATGAAATCGAGCCCGTAATACCAACACCTGTAAGGTTGCCCGTAAGTGTCTTGTCATCGCCAGCCAGCGTGGAGGTGAAAACCAGCACGTCGACTCCATCCGAAATGTTCATGGTTGCGTTAGGGTAATTATGCGTTCCCGATACATTGACCGCAAAGCTTCCGCCGATATTCAGGGTGCCCGTGCCGGTGATAACACGGTTGTTCTCAACGAGGTTCAGGTCAAGTTGAAGGCTTGAACCGTTTAGAACCGTTGTGCCCGTCCAAGTCCCGTCAACGGTTGGATCGGCGTCTCCTTCAGAGTCACATGCAGACAGCATGAACGTGACGAGAAGCAGCGGGATGAGTCTTGCGAATGATCTGTACATGTCGATTTTGTTTGTTTTGGAGATGGGCAAAAATATACGCACTGACACGGCGCGGTATGCAAGCCCAAACGCCGACAATTGTTGAAGAAACGGCGCGGTTTGCAGCGAAATCGTTTAGCGAATCTACGGCTCCTGGACCCTGGACCAACGTTCGTCGATTCAATGTCCACTTGTAACTTCGCTTCACAAAACGAATCCGGTAGGGTCGACGGATGGTCCTGATTGCTCGTAGACCCCGTCAGCCAAGTCGTCATCGATTGCTGTACCCGTGCCAATAGTAGTAACGAGAATTCGCTGAAAACCGGATCATTGCGCATCACGATTGATTGCTACGGTCGAGACTCAGCCGCTAGGAAAGGCATTCTAAGCTGCGGCTTCCAAGCAACGGAGCTTACAACACCGGACCCGACACCTCAGGGCCTACACAATAAGATAGAGCGCATCAGCAAGTCGCCAAGTGTCAGGCATGCACTTATTGAGTACGATAGGGTTGGTCCGTTGGGGGCAATCGCTCTCCTCCTGACACCATCGGAATCGCAGACCTGGACGGGGAAACCGTGCTATATCGGCCACAATTGGCTATCTTTTGCGGCCCGCTTGCCAGGAAATCAGGCCGCAGCTTAGCCAGTCGCCTCGCCGACGTTTCAAGCCGCAACGCGGCTTTTGTGCAACTGGAGCTCTCCGTCTAACAACCCGTTTTCGTTGTCAATCCGCATTTAATGATCCGTTTTCACGAACCAAAGCAACTGAACCTCCCGAAGCTTGAGGAAGGTGTTCTCAAATTCTGGGAAGAGGAGAACGTCTTTCATCGGAGCCTCGATAAGGGCGATGATGCTCCAGATTTTACGTTTTACGAGGGACCACCCACGGCCAACGGTCGCCCGGGGATTCACCATGTCATGGC
>CBDTVC010000610.1:0-2754 GCA_965363925.1 uncultured bacterium
TCGGAACCAATATCGGAACTGCGGGCGTTGTGGCGGCCTCAATCATTTTCCTCGACTCCGGTGAGATGGAAGTGCGGACCGAGAGCGAGCCGGAAGGTACCGGTGAACGATTCAAGGTCCAGGATATGGCGCTTCAACTATCCTACTCTCGCTTCCTGACCGACAGGTTTTCGATCGGAACAACAGCCAAATTTGTCCGCGAGCAAATATGGCACAGCACGGCATCTGCCGTTGCCTTTGATGTCGGCGTCCTGTTCTCGACTCCGTTTAAGGGTGTCCGACTTGGAGCCAGCATTGCCAACTTTGGTCCGAAGATGACCATGAGCGGGCGTGACATCATATTCAGCACAGACCCAAATCCGGAGCAAGATGGGACTGCGGATATCATCAATTCCCAATTCCTGACGGAAGGCCAAGCGTTGCCTCTAATGTTCAGAATCGGGCTTTCATGGGACGCGATAGCCACCTCAAACCATCGAATCAGGATCCTGACCGACGCGGCTCATCCCAATGATAACTCGGAATATGTAAATCTGGGTGCCGAATACAGTTTCCGGGATCTCATCTCCTTCCGCGGGGGTTACAAGAATCTATTTGAAGAAGATGGCGAGCAAGGCTTGACGTTTGGTGCTGGAGTCAATCTGCGCCTCGATAGGGCCTTGCGGGCAAGCTTCGATTACGCGTACGCCGACTTCGGTCGTCTCGAATCGACTCATTGGTTTACGGTCGATCTGCAATTCTAACAGGCTTTTACTTGTACATGCGCCAATTTCTTGTCCGTTCGGTAGTATTGCTATTTGTACTACTCGTACCACAACTATCCGCGCAACAAAAAGCCCACGGACAGCTTGCGCATGATATGATTCACGCGGAGATGAATCTGGTCGTTTCTTCGGTCGAACAAATCGGAAAACGCGCCACCACCGTTTACGATGCGTCAGCATACAGCGCCATTGCTTTAGAGGCCCCAGCCTTCCTGGCCCCAGCATACAATGCCCAAGCCGAGTTGGCGAGCGCGCCCGTCGAATACACAGGCGTTATCGTCCAGGGCTACACGCTGTCCGACGAACTAGCGGCCTACTGGCGAACAACTTCAACGAGCGGTCAATCCAGCGAGTGGCTGTCACTCTACGTCACTCGTTCAGCCACAGACGGTGCGTTCCTTGCCGGGTTTCCTGGCTCCGAAGTGCTCACGGATCCCATCCAGGTGCTGATTACCACTTCAGACGGCACATCGCCGCACATCGTTGTGGCTGGCGTATTTGACAAACGTTTAGACGAAGTCGATTCAGATGGTCACACGAAACCGTTGCAAAAATCGAACGCGAGTTCGGCCCCAACAACCGTTGTGCCACCGCCGCTTGTAACTCGTGCCGATTGGAATGCTGGACCGTTTGTCGGAGGTTCTCCGTCGCCGCTGGCTCCATCCGGTAATTACACAAATATGACGTTCCATCACGCAGCTGGGTTTACAGCAACCACTCTCGAAGAAGGCAGAGTGCAGGTCAAGGCGATTCAGGACTTCCATCAAAATGGCAGGGGCTGGAGTGACATCGGCTATCAATTTGTGATTGATCGCGGTGGTCGCGTATACCAAGGTCGGCCATTCCTCGATGCGTCGACCACATTGGATGTGATTCCGCGACTTGCACTTGGCGCGCACGTTGGAGGCGCCAATACAAACAACATTGGGATTTGTCTGCTCGGATGTTACCATCCCCCGGAAGGTTCAAACTGCGTCGATCAGATCACTGCAGAAGCACTCAATTCTTACGTCACCATGTTTGCCTTTCTCGGCGAGGCGTATGACATACCTATTGATAACAACAGCCTTAAGGGGCACCGAGACTTCTCCTCTACCTCCTGCCCAGGCGACAATAACTACACGCTGCTGCCGTCAATCCGCGAGAAGGCGCGCCAGGCCCAGCAATTCGGAAACGAGATTCCGGACAAATCGGAACTGGCACAGAATGCGCCGAATCCGTTCTCGGGCGAAACAACCATCCGGTACTTCCTTAAAGACGAAGGCGTTGTCGACCTGCGCGTCTTTGATGCCCGTGGCCGCGAAGTAGTCCAGCTTGTAAACGAATTCCAGTCCGAGGGACGTTGGCACCAAGTTAACTTTGATGCGTCGGGTCTGGCGGCCGGCGTCTACCTGGCACGAATTAGAGTTGAAGGATTCAGTGGCGAGGTGCTGAATCAGACTAAATCGCTCGTCCATGTCGACTAGACAGACGAAAGCTAGCATTTCTGGAGTTTGGCGTCCGCGACGTTATCAAGCAATCTCGCCCGACGACACCTTCTTGCCCCAGTTCGATTCTCTTTCGGCAGCGGCCACATCGACGTACGCGGTCGCTTCAAGATTTGTGACGCGGGCCACACTTTGCCTAGTCATCGTCGTCAGCCTCTCGGGCTTCGCGCCAGGCTTCAAGTCGGGACACCATGATCTCGCCAACAAATCCGAATCCGCCTCGTGTGTGTGTCAGACAAACGACGAAACAGTACGGATCAGGCTCTTCGAAATCTATAGGCCCGAGGCCATAAGTCTATCCGTCACAAGGGGTACACTGCTCATCTATCGCGATGGCGAATCTATACCATCGGGTACACTCGCCGGCGGAGACGAATCACAGATTCAGACTCGGAATGGTTTGCTGCAGCTGCACATCGGGCAATCAGGGCCCGTGCAACTGAGTGAAGTTGAGTTTGTCCCGGCAGATTCAAGTGTCTTGTTCTCCCTCGCGGTGACTCGAG
>CBDTVC010000611.1:0-2750 GCA_965363925.1 uncultured bacterium
CGTAGTGACAGCAAAGTACGCGTCCAATCCGGCCGCATCGGCGGCGGATGAAAACCGCGATAGTTCACCGTACAGGGAGGATCCTGCAACTGTGAGGCCAGCTCCACCTGCGGCAAATAATTTCAGCCAATCTCGACGAATCATACCAGAACCTCTGAAAGATATTTCGTACTCTTAGCAAGTGGCCCCCGCATTCTCCACGAACAAAAGAACCACTTTGAATGGAGGAGAGAAGCGATGGAAGAACAGTATAGCGAGCACATAGCACATCGAATCGAAGAAGAGCACGCCAACTTGCGATTGCTCATGGCATCGGTGTCAAAGTCATTCGCCAGTCCCCCGGTTGACGACTTCGTGGATTGGAAGCTCGAACTTGTCTGGGAACTCCGGGATTTCAGAAATGTGCTCGTCAAACACTTCGACCTGGAAGAGGACGGCGGCTTCATGGCTGACGTCGTCGACACAGCCCCACACGAGAAACGTAAAGTCGACCAACTCCATTCGGAGCACGACGAGTTCTTAGAAGAGCTGGAGAGCATCACGGCTGCGTTGAAATTGATGTATGAACCTTCGGGCATGCATCTGTTGGGTGAGCGGTTGAGCAAACTGAATTCCGGCTTGCACGACCATGAAGCATTAGAGCGCGACCTCATCGGATTCGTCTACTCCCAGGACCTCGGCCTCGGCGACTGATCGCGGACCGGGCTGCGTCAGTAGAACATGACACGCTTCAAAACCAACACAGGTACCGCACGAAAACCGACCGCGGAGAACGTCTGCGTCGTGACCCATCCCGGGTGTTCGTTTTCTGACAAACGCCTGAAAACCGATCCAGCCCACAAGTAGAAGGCCGACCAGCAACGGGGTTATCAGCAGATGATACAGCATAGTTCTATCCCCCAAGCCCGGCAAAACCCATAAACGAAAGAGAAAGAAGGCCCGCAACGATGAGCACAATCCCGGTACCTTTTATGAGGCCGGGAACGTCTGATAATTCCAGTTCCTCCCGGATTCCCGCCATTAATACGATGGCGAGCGTGAAGCCGGCGCCAGCGCCGAGCGCGTAAACCAACGACTGCAGAAAATCGTACTGCTTGTTCGTCTGGAAAAGCGCCAGTCCGAGTATCGCACAGTTCGTGGTAATAAGCGGCAGGAAGATTCCCAGCGATCGAAACAGGGCTGGGCTGAACTTCCGGATAAACATCTCCACAAGCTGTACCGCAGACGCGATGATGACGATGTATGAAATCAATTGCAGATACTCGGCATCAATAGTCACCAGAATCTGGTGAACCCCGAAGGCACAGATCGAACTTACAAACATGACAAACGTCACGGCCATCCCCATCCGCGTCGCTGTCTCTAATTTTTTCGATACGCCGATAAACGGACAGATGCCAAGAAACGCACTGAGCACAAAGTTGTTGATCAGCGCTGCGTTGATAAACACAAAAGTGAGTGATTCATTGTTCATAGCAATGGTGCCCTCGCCCCCTGTTTTTTCCGTTCCTTCAGCCAACTGAACAACAACAGCCAGGCGCCCAGCGCAAAGAAAGCACCGCCCGGCAGAACCATGATAACCCACGGTTCATAGCTCTCGCCAAACACCGGTATTCCAAGCAGCGAACCACTGCCCAGCAGTTCTCTTACGATACCGAGACAAAGGATGGCAACCGTGAAGCCTGCCCCCATCCCAAGAGCATCCAGTATGGATTTCCCCACTGTGTTCTTCGATGAAAAAGCCTCGGCCCTTCCAAGAATCACGCAATTCACCACGATCAATGCAACGAATGGCCCAAGACTCCGATGGACCTCGAGACTGATTGCCGGAATCACATAATCGGCAACGGTGACAAACGTGGCGATAATCAGGATGTAGGTGGCAATCCGAACCTGCTTGGGTATCACGTTGCGGAATAACGAAACGAAGATCGCCGAAGAAAGAAGAACGAACCAGGTTGCGAGCCCCATGACCAGGGAGTTCATGACCGTGTTGGTAACCGCGAGCACCGGACACATCCCGAGCACCTGGACGAAAACCGGGTTCTCCTTCCACAGTCCTTTCAGGACGGTGTCCATATTGGTGACTTCGGGACTACTGACTGAAAAATGATCCATCACTCATCCCTCTTCAACTGTTCAATCTGGCTTTGGATGATCGGCACTACTTCCGCCGCGCTGCCACCGATAATGCTCGTGATCGCCTTTGACGAAACGGTCGCACCAGTTATCGCCTCGATTTCCCACGCGTTCGACTTGGCGCCGCTCTTGGCGAGTTCAATCGGATTCAAAAGCCCACCACCATTCGAATCGGTCCGAACATCAAGCGCATCAAAATTGGCGAGGAACCGTTGGTCCTTTTCAATCTTGTCCCCAAGGCCCGGCGTTTCTTTACTCTCGAGAACCTTCATGCCTACAACGCACTCGCATGCCGGTGCGTAGCCATACAGGAGCCTGATGATTTCCTGGTAACCCTGTCCGCTTGCTTCGACCGCTACGCCTGCAAGACGCCCGGTGCTGTCGAAGCCCGCATAAAGTCCCTTTGGCTCTTCGGAGCGGATAATAGCGCCTCCCTGCATTTCAAACGAGACGAACGATTCGGCTCCCGGTATGACATCGAGGATGGCCTGCTCCAGATAGGCACGACGATTCGCTTCGATGTAGGGTGTTGTCACTTGAAATGTCACCACGAGTATGATACTGGCAATCAACCCGACGCTACCCATGACGGCGACCATCCGCAGTCCCCC
>CBDTVC010000612.1:0-2750 GCA_965363925.1 uncultured bacterium
ACAACGCGTCGAAGTTTGCTGTCCTGGGAGTCTACTCGGCTGACGGAACAACAGACCTCGGTCCTTCTGGCACCGCTGACTTCACCGAAACGTTTACGAACGCGCCGAATGAAGGAGATGTTGTTTACGATTACGTCGGTGCGGGCGCCGCTCCAACGGACGTTCTTCTGAAAGTTGGACCTTCGTCTGATGCGGTAGCGGGAGAATCAAGCCGGTTCTTCGTCAAGCTTGATGATCAGAAAGATTGCCCGGTCATCGACATCGATCCTGTCTTGTCGCTTGCAACGGACGCAACTGGATTGCCTGAGGAGTTTGCTCTTTCTCAGAGCTATCCGAATCCGTTCAATACGAGCGCCTCGATTCGCTTCAGCGTTCCTGAAGGATCGCAGACAAGCCTGATCATCTACGATCTCGTCGGCAAAGAAGTCGCTCGATTGGTCGATGATCGACTTGAAGCCGGATCGCACGAAGCTCAGTGGGACGGTCGTGACAGCGCAGGACGAGCAGTAGCGTCCGGCCTGTATCTGTACCGTCTACAGTCAGGCAGCCTTGTGAAGACGATGAGCATGTCTCACATCAAGTAATGCTTGCTTGATCAATTAGCTGAAGTATTGAGCCGGCACGCTACGCATGAATTGCGTGGTGTGCCGGCTTTTTTTGTCGCACTTCACTTTTGGATGAGACAGTAAAAGGCGATACCATATATGTGCCTGAACTATTTAGAAGAAAATGGCGTCATGAATATGTACTCTTCCCTTCCGGTAAGCGCGGTTCGCACTATCAGCAACGTATTAGCCCGAATGAACAAACAATCATCCGAATCTCGCTTTCTGATCGCGAGCCGAACCCTGATCGTCTTCATACTGCTGCTCGCAGCGGTGTCACTGCCTGCGCCGGTGAACGCTCAGGACTTTCGGATTGATAGCTCGTCTGTGGCTCAAGGTCAAACCGACGTCGCACTACTCGACTCGCTATTTTTCTATACCAACCAAAAGCTTCCCTTCAATTCACTGTTCACGAGTAAATTTCAGTGGGAGCCTCGACGACAGGTTGACCGCCAGTACATTTTTCTTGATGCGGACAGGCAGTCGCCACGATTTACAATACTACACGAAGCCGACCTCGACTATTCCGTTATTGTCTTTGGCGTTCGCTCCGAAAACGACACGCCGATGTCGCGGCCGTATGTTCTCAATTACACCACAGCGTCAACGATCGGAGCAAATCAGGTCTCAGGAACAGTCGTATTCGGCGAGCGAACACCTCCTTCGTCCAAGAATGGGGGCTCGATCAGTCGGATGATTCTCGACGCCTTTGTCAACAATCGAGTCGCTCCCTCTAATAACAAAGGGTCGGCAACTGCCAACCCTACGTTTGCCGCAAAGACAAACGTTCGAACCGTTCCAGAGCCACGACGCGCTGCTGCTTTTGAAATGAACAGCTCTTCTGTCGGCAAATCCGGAAGTACCCAGGCAGACAACCTTGATCGAACGGTCCTCTACCTCTTGAGCACCTTCTCAATCGACCAGCCAACCTGGACCGTGCAAACCGCAACTGCCATCAACGCGGACGGAACGTATTCTTTCGACTATGTGCGCGACGGCAACTACTATCCCGTGGCCGTAAACTTCGGTGATGACGATGGATTTACGATCAGCTCATACGGTTTTTATGATGCAAACGGTGACTTCGAACCTGACCCGGTTGCAGTAGCGGGTGGCTCCGTGACCGACATAGATATGACCCTGCTCCGATACGGCCCGGTCCTGGCTAACGCTTATCGAACCGTCGCGGATTATACCGCAAACGCGGTCGAGCAAAATCGAATTCTGTACAACATCCGATCGGAAGACGTACTTCCGACAGGTGAGGCCTCGTCCTGGATGTACAACTATTATTCAGATGCCGGCGGCCCGGGCGGTTCGCAGTTTCGAACGATTGAAATTGACCCACTGTTAGTCGCCACCACTGCCGGTTCGCTCACGCTTGATCCTTTTCCTGATGCCATTCCGGCATCAGGAACCCTGGACAGCGACGCGGCGATCGGAATCGCGCAATCTAATGGCGGATCGGAATTCCTGTCTGCGAACGAGGGTCACGTCAGGGTTTTGATGCAAGGTGGAAACGCCTACGACGATTATCCTTCGGACCCGACGAGGCTGACGTGGTACGTCGAGTACATTGACCTTGAAAGCATCGATCGGCTAATAATTTTGATGGACATGACGGATGGCACGATCATTTACGTAACGACAACCGATGTTGAACCCGAGCCCGGCGTGTCACAGGTTCTTACGCTGGACGGCAATTATCCAAATCCGTTCGCGACCGTAACGAGTATTCCGTATACCTTGGACAAGCTTGTAGAAGTACACATCTCCGTTTTCAACATTCTGGGTCAGGAAGTGGCGGTGCTTTTTGACGGTCAACAACAGCCGGGGAGCTATGAAGCATCTTGGGAGCCCCGCGAACAACCCAACGGCATCTACTTCGTGAAGCTTCAGGCGGATGATCGGTCGATGGTTCAGCAGATGTCGTTAGCGCGCTGACTCAACTGGCTGCAAGGCCCAAATACATAGTCGCCGTCCATTTCGGCGGTCGCTATTTCAGTAGTCCGGTGTGCCCGGGCTGGTGCTTAACCATTGCGCTGTTGAGTGTCGTTAACCGATACTCCGGCTGCAACAGATCACGGAAAGCGCCTGTGTTTCTTTGACGGTGAAGTAGTCCACGAATCGCTACTTTGGCCGAAC
>CBDTVC010000613.1:0-2747 GCA_965363925.1 uncultured bacterium
CGCAATGCTTTCTTTGACCAGTATCGCAGGGGTGGAATTACCCAGCAGTTTGAATTGGGGTTGCTGCGGACCACCGGGTTGCTGATGCAACTCACCGACGGTCGGCGAACCGATGTTCTCGCGGCGGATGGAGATATACGTTTGTCGAACTCAAACGATGACTATTCGGGCGATCTCTGGGGCCCGGGCTCCAAACGGCAGGCGACGCCCTGGACAAACCCACCGTTCACCGGCTATGACAAGGATGTTGACTCTCAATTCGTGTGGGCTGGGATCGACGACATTCGGTATAGCAATCAAGAGCTTGGAACGCTGTCGTTTGATTTCGTAAACGACTTTCGCCGTCACCCGGCTATTCGCGTTGATTCGGAAATGCGGGCCCAATTCTCGGAAGGGACCTTAACACTCGCCGGCGGACTTGAGGTTACTGAATCAGCCTCGCTATTGATCACATCACATGTTTTTGTTGACGGCCCCGTTGTAGTTAACCAAAACGCCGAAATCCGGATCGCCGAGACGGGTTCACTAACCCTGGCACCGGGGCAGGCTCTTCGCCTTAAGGATACCGCATCGTTGTCTGTAAACGGCGAATTGAGGCTTTCCGGGGCGGTTATTGTGTCGCCCAGGTCAACAATGAATCACGAAGTTGGTCGACTGGTGTGGAGCCGTTCACAGATGTGAGCTACTAGCTGCTTTTAGCAATTTCAGCAAATCTGATGCACAAGTGAACGCAAACAGCGATCTTGAATGCACTCGCATCCACTAGAACTAACGATACACACTCGATGATCGCGTCTCGCCAGGAACGACTCTTTTCCGCTATTTCCGACAGTAGCTTCGGTGCACTGGTTTTGAATCCGGGGCCTACGCTGACGTATGCAACAGGCCTTGATTTTCATCTCATGGAGCGTCCAGTTGTGGCCATTGTTGTTCCGGGTAAACCCATCGTTCTGGTGCTTCCGGAATTGGAAGTCAGTCGTGCCGAAACGACTCCTTTCGAAGTAAAGCTCTTTCCCTACGGCGAAAAACTATCGACATGGGAGAAAGCGTTTTCAAACGCTTGTCGGTTTGCTGCGATTGACGGACTCCGCGTTGGTGTTGAACCACGATGGATTCGGTTTCTTGAGCTTTCGTTTCTGCAGAACGCAACGACTCACACGGTTTTTGAGAGTGCCGAAACGTTGATCGACGAATTGCGCTTGCGAAAAGACAAAACCGAAATGAAGTTGACTCTTAAGGCTGTTAAGATTGCCGAGGCGGCGCTGACGGCAACGGTACCTTCCATCCGCGTGGGTGTCACTGAAAAAGAAATAGCGTCGACGTTGATGGGCAACCTGCTCGCCGCTGGAGCGGATGCTGAATTGCCATTTAGTCCTATCGTGGCTGTTGGGCCAAACAGTGCCGATCCGCATGCAGTGCCGGGCCAGTCAAAGGTCGGCAAAGGCGACGTCGTGCTGATTGACTGGGGTGCGCGTCATGAAGGCTACGTTGCCGATCTCACACGCATGTTTGCTGTTGGCGAGCCTTCCGATACGGTTCGGAACATTGTAGAAATTGTGCACAAAGCAAACAGGGCCGGACGCGCCAGTGCGGGTCCCGGTGTGCATGCATCCGCAGTAGATAAGGCGACTCGTTCAGTGATAGAAAATGCCGGATACGGTGATCGGTTTATTCACCGAACGGGCCACGGTATTGGCCTGGAAGTTCACGAGTCACCCTACCTTCGCGACGACAACGACTTTCCGTTGGATGCTGGAATGACGTTTACGATCGAGCCTGGCATTTATCTCAACGGCGAGGCTGGGGCTCGAATTGAAGACGACATGTTCATCACTGCGGATGGCGCCGAATCGTTTAGCACCCTTCCGCGTGAAATACAAATATTGCCGTTGTAGGTGAACGTTCAGAGCAACTGTAAGCCGCAGCGAGAGCCTTCCGTCATTCGACGACGTGTCTCTGCATCTACTGCTTCGGGGTCGAACCTCTACCCTGTTAGCCTAGAGAGGTCCTAGCGCATAGCCCGTCGTAAACCCGCCGAACCAAGCGTTTGCGCGTCTTCCGTACAACAGTGGCAATCTGCTACCCTGTGGTCGTGTCGGCGTGTCGGCGTGTCAGCGGACCACCGTCACCGTTTGCGTACGCACTTCTCCGAGTGCGGCAACCCGTACGAAGTAGATTCCGGCGGTTAGACGCTTCGCATCGAGCCGCATAGAGTGTGTACCGGCTGGCAGTGATCCATTGTGGATTAACTCCACGTGGCGTCCCAGGGCGTCAAAAACGTCTATGGTGACGAGTCCTGTCTGCGCTAACGCCAGGTCGAGTTGTGTTGAATGCTCGAACGGGTTCGGATAGCCGCCCGACACCGACAACAATGCAGATGGGGTTGTCGCGCCAACGTCGTCCGTGCCAACTTGGACGTGGAACGGATTGATCAATGAGTCCGCTGCAATTGCGAGATCGCCGAAGGCTGTCAGCCCTTCTGCGCACAAGACCGTTCCATCGAGATTAGTGGCGAGGGGCGTCCATGGTTCGCTTGCAAGTGTTCGGTGAGCGACCAGCAGCTGCGTCGGATCATCCACACCGCCGATTCCATCGTAGTCCAGGCAGGCGGTATACGTCAGGTCGGTCAGGTCATCTGAGCGGAGCGTCCAATGGCGATGAATTGAAACGGTGTTCGGTTCTATGACTGTTCCCGACGGTGAAACGGCAGTCCCTTCGATTGGGCCGTCGATTGGTTCGCGTGGGAC
>CBDTVC010000614.1:0-2735 GCA_965363925.1 uncultured bacterium
TTGTCCTTGTCCTTCTCCTTCTCGGCCTTCTCCTTGGCGTCGTCGTACTTCTTGAGGTGCATTCCGTTTTCGATTCCGGCAATTCTTCCGACAACGTTACCTGTCGAATTGAATGCCAGGAACGGCTGTATAAACCCGTGTTCGAAGAACGCATTCTTCTTTGCGTTCAGGGCTTTGGCGATATCCATCCGCAGCGGGCCCACGTAATACTCCGAGTCCCGATAGAGCTCAAACGGGAAGTCGATGAATTGTTTAATCTCGCCTTTCGTCGATATTGGACGAACGGAAATGACTTCATTCATGCTTGCGGGGCGGCCCGGAAAAGAGAACCGTCGGCTACTAGACGTGTGCGCCGTTCTTCGAGATGATTCCATGTTTGAGGCCCACCCGATGGAAGGCTTCAAGAATGTAATCAAGGTCGTCATTGGTATGCGTCGCCATGTAAGACGTTCGCATCAGAGACTGACCGCGGGGAACGGCAGGGGGGACAACGGGATTGACGAAGACGCCTTCTTCGAGCAGGTCTCGCCAGAATTTGAGCGAGGTCATCATGTCTGCGACCACAACCGGGATAATCGGCGACTGGCTCGTCCAGACATTAAAACCAAGATTCTGAAAGCCTTTGCGCATGTAATCCGAGATCTCCCAGAGTCGGGTCAGTCGTTCCGGCTCGGCTTTGAGAATCTCAAGACATTTGAGGACTGTCGCCACGTTTGCCGGAGGCATCGAAGCACTGTAGATGTGTGTCGATGAGGTATGGCGGATGTATTCAATCACGGCGTGGGTGCCGGCTGCAAATCCACCCAATGACGCAAAACTCTTGGAGAAGGTGCCGGTCGTGATATCTACACGGTCTGAAAGATCGTAGTAAGCCGCGGATCCGCGTCCGCCAGGACCAACCACTCCAACTGCGTGCGCATCGTCCAGCATCAGGGCGGCGCCGAATTCCTCAGCCAATTCTACAAGCTCTGGCACGAGCGCTAGAACGCCACTCATGGAGAACACACCATCAGTGACGATTAACTTACCCGAATCTGGCGTCTCGTCTCTTGCGCGCTCCAGGAGTTTGCGCAAATGATCCATGTCGTTGTGCCGGTAGCGACGTGTTGGCGCAATTGCAGTTTGGGTCCCGGCAACAATACAGGCGTGGTTATCTTTATCCGAGAAAATGATATCTGATTTTCCAGCCAGGGACTGTAGCACACCCTGGTTCGTCATGTACCCAGTCGAATACAGGATACAGGACTCTTTTCCCATGAACTCAGCGAGCTCATGCTCAAGCTGTATGTGCAAGTCAAGGGTTCCGTTCAGGAATCGGCTGCCGGTACATCCAGTACCGTACTTCGCGATCGCAGCTGTTGCAGCCTCGATCACTCTCGGATCGCTCGTGAGGCCAAGATAATTGTTCGAGCCGGCCATGATGACCTCACGCCCATTAATGATGGCTCGTGTACCGTCATTGCGTTCGATCGGCCGGAAATACGGGTACAGACCCTTTGCCCGGACAACAGCATAGTCGCCTCCGGGCGCCATAAAATCTCGACACTTGTTGAACAGCGACGACGACGCGCGCATCGCTGCCGTATCGCCGCCGGGCGGCGAGGCAGTGCTACTCGTACTGGACTTCATCGTAGTTCGCTCCATTTCGTTAAGACAAGTATCGAAAGCCTGGTCGCGCTCGAAGAGTGTGGGGAAAACCCGATTCACCGTCAAACTTCGAAACGCCCCGCGTCAATGCCATTACCGGCACTGCGTTTATCCACGAGGACCACTTGCAGTTCTATATCTTCTCGTTCTGTTTCCTGGCACATTCGCACCGCATGCGTACACGGCCAGCCGCGGAATTATGGCCGAATAGACCAAGGTTACCGACAATTGGCCACGTTCAGACCTGTTAATATAGCCATTCATTACAGCCATTTGCTAACAGGGTTCAGGGCCGCGCCGCCGTCACCCGCGACAAATGCATTTTGGGGCATTGCGGCTACGGATCTTGTGTTTTTCGAGATCACACGCTCAATGCAATTGGCGGCATCCAAATTGCCACTGCCGCTGCGATCCCGAATCCGGCTGGCAAACGTATCCACCTTTTTCAGAAACTGCCTGACGTCGTCCGAAGTGAGCTCACGACCAAATACTCCCGTTCCAAGCCCTTCCGAGCACAAGAACAGGGCATTTAAAGTTTGCTCGAAGATGCCCGCGTTTGGCACAACAAGGGTCGGCTTTCCGAGGTACAATGCCTCGCTCATCAACGTGAATCCTGCAGTGCAGATCACCGCTCGGCAAGAGGCAAGGTCTGCAAGGAAGCCGTCCAAAGATGTCGACCTAAACGAGATGTTCGGATACGCTGCTTTATCCGCAGGCTCCGAGAAGTTGTAGACTACAAACTGTGCGTCCACGCGCTGCAACGCCTTGAGTACAAAGTCAGCGCCAACCGGCTGATTGAAATAGACCAAAACGTGATCGTTGACCGTTGGTTGGGCGGCCATTACTTCACGTCGGATGATCGGCCTCACTAGTGTGGTGTCCGAAGGGTTCTTAATCGTTGGGAAGTAGAACGATGTCAGCAGCGAGTGAACTGGATTTCTGGGCGCAACAAGGCGCGTTACAAGTCTGGTGAGAAAGGCATGGGCCCTGTAGCGGGCAGGCAACTCGTAGGTTGTTCGCGTTACGATCTCCTGATGATTAAACGACAACACAGGCAGGTCGATCTTACGGGCTGCCATTGGCGAAAA
>CBDTVC010000615.1:0-2723 GCA_965363925.1 uncultured bacterium
GACTTGGCGTTTCGGCTTTGACGGTTTTGTGTTCGCAACTATCGTCGGTTATGCGTTGGGATTAACGCCATTCCTGCGGACGATAGGCTTAAAGGCCCTGCATACGGCACGTACGAGATTACCACCGATATTTTGGTCAATCGCCAGTTTCAGTTCGTTGGCAAACGGAGTAAACACGCTTGGTCGTCATGCGGATATCTTCGTACTCGGACTTTTCTACCAGGACCCTGTCGACCTAGGCTTTTATGCACTTGCAAAGATCTTCCTGTCCGGCGCAACTGTTGTCACGGGTACAGCGCAGCGCCTTGCCTTGCCCCGGCTCAGCAGACTTGCGGAGAATGAAGTGGCCTTCCGTTCAACCGTCCGTACAAGTCAGTTGCAGACTGCTCTACTCTCCGTTGCGGTGGCAACGCTTGTTCATTTTGCCGCGTGGATCATCATTCGGACGGTCTACAACGTCGACTACAGTATGGCGATGGTATATCTCGACGTTTTACTCCTCAAGTACGTCATCTGGTCTGGTTTTTCGGTCACTGGGATTTCCTCGATCGCGATCGGTCGGCCCGTTTACAACTTGATTGGCGCCTGTATTACAACGCCTGTTGCGCTTGGCCTAACGTACTTCTTTCTGTCCACTGGCGGCACGATCGGTGTTGCGTGGGCGCAAGTCATAGGCATTGGGTTTACGTTCGTGGTCGTCAACGGGTTGTATGCTTTTGCTACCCGCCGCCACTTCAGGCTGTCTACTTCGAACGGAAGCGATATTAATCTTTAGCCTGCGCGATCAGGCGGCGGCGTTCGCTCCACCAGTCAACAACCTCTTCTGGCGTAGCCCAGTAGACAGCGGAGTCACCCGACAATTGACTCAATACGCGAACCAAAGCCGGCCCCGCACCGGACAGTCTTATCGGATTCTGCTGCGCGACGTGCCAGTTAAAGACTACCGCGCCGCCAATCGCTGCCACCGAGCGAATGTGATTATGAATGGCAGCCTCCCCCTCACTCGTCGTTGGGCTCGTATAGAATATGCCGCCGTCCATCAATGTCGGCGGTAGCTGGAATATGTCGAGGAATCGAAGCGCCTCACCGTCAATTGGATTAAACGGCCATGCAAGGCCGCTTCGAAAGCCCGGAGCATCGTTAAAACCAAGCGATGAATCATAGTCAAACCCGGCGTCGGCATGTTGCTTAAGCGTTCGCTGGGGCTTGACGGGATCCAGTGCCCAATAATGATGGCGCAATCCGCGCACTTCTTTTCCGACCGCGTCTGAGAGTAACTGTCGTTCAATGGCAAAGCGGTGAGGCTCACTTTGACAGGCAATGGACGCGTGCAGCCCAACTTCCCAACCCGAGTCAGTAAGAAAACGGAGTCGGTCAATGATGGCGGGATGTTTGAAGTCATAATTAACCTCTTCCCACGCGGCTCCCTCTTCTGCCGAATGCCTAACGGCGACGTAGAACGCAGACTTCGTTTTCAAGGTTTGTTCGAAGGCCATCCATTTGTCGAATCCGAAGTTTGGATCGCTAGCTGATTGCAAGCCGGAGTCTCCGCGCAACAGCACATTCTTGAAATAGCCAGCGATGCTGCGACTCGCAGCGACGAACTGTTGTGCGCGTAAATCCCGCACGACGCGCAGCTTGTAGTGATCAGCGGTCGGGCGGGATAGTGGCCTATCAACGTCATGCGACAAAACAATGGCGTAATCCGCACCATTTGGCCACCTTGGGATGGGAGTGAATCGATCACCAAAAAGGGTGCGGAGGGCTTGCGAAAGAAACAGAACATAGGTTCCGACGAGAGGTCGACGCACTACTGCTTGATACAATGCGCTGCTCTTTCCCACGATCGGAACGCCGAAGCGATTTTTCGGCTCGGCTCCTTCCAAGGCTCCCGTAAGAACGAGCCAGGAACTGTACAACAGATCACCGCTGGGCCCACCGGTTCGGTTGCGGGGGCACAGAATATCTGTCAGAATAAGCAGATCGTGACCAAACTCCGTGCCTTGTTGGCTGATGTTCGTTGACAGCTCTTTCGGGGTCTCGGGCATGAGATGCCACCCGCCGCCGGACTGATCACGTGACCGCAGTTCGTCAGATTTGCTAATAGATGGTTCACTCGAAACCAGTGATTCTTTGGCGTCGCCGAGATCACGTTGAATCAGTTTCTCGATGGACGGCTGACCACTGGTCCAGCTTGGGAGTGCGGGAAGCCATAACGCGCGATCGTTGCTCGGCTCGTGGACTGCGTACACAAGGTCGCACGGTTCGTCGCCCTCGACGATTCGAAACGAGACGCCCAATCCTTCGACGATGATCGACAGAATAAGCGCCGCCATTGACCGAACCGGTTCGGGTCTATCTATTCGTACGCGCAGAATCATCAGGTACAATTTGCTCGAAATAGTACATGCCGAGCTCGTTTAACATGCCTTCGAGCGTGGGACCAATTCCCAACCGGGTTCGTCAGCGAACGTGGCGAACCGCGTTTCATAACTTACCGAGACTATCCTATCGCCGTCGGTCCGCTGGCAGCCGGCTGGTCGTCGATCAAAGGTGCGTCCGTCCAAGCGGCTTCCAAGGCTTCAGCGGTAAGTCGATCCGAAAAGGCGTGCGTAACGTATTGTTGGACGTCATCCGAGATATCGGATGTGAATGACCACGCTTTCTCCCAAAAATGCTCGCGCACGTGCTTTAATGCAACGTCCTTGTCAAAGGTCAACTCA
>CBDTVC010000616.1:0-2722 GCA_965363925.1 uncultured bacterium
AAGCCAGGAACCGATAAATCATGATCAACGATCAGTCTTCCGGCGTTGTCCATCGGGGTTCCTAGTGAAGACACAAGCGGTGACGCTTTGACACCGGCAGCCCAAAGTGTTGTCCGCGCTTGAATGCGTTCTCCCGCAATTGTAACTCCGGCTTCATCAATGTCCGTGGCCAATGCAGATGTACGAACCTCTACGCCGAGATCACTCAGCTGACGAACTGCTTTCTTTGACAGCGATTCCGGATAGGCCGAAAGGATCCGATCTTGTCCTTCCACCAGAAGCACGCGAACCTGAGTTGGGTCAATGGATCGAAAATCGCGAGCGAGCGTCTGACGACCAATCTCCGCCAGCGCCCCCGCCAACTCAACTCCAGTTGGTCCCCCTCCAACGACAACAAAAGTCAACCACCTTTCCTTATTGCCAGGATCCGATTCACGCTCTGCTGCTTCATAAGCAAGGTATATTCGACGCCGAATCTCCAGCGCATCTTCGATCGTCTTTAGGCCCGGCGCACTACCCTCCCATTCCGGATGACCAAAGTAGGAATGAGTGGCTCCCGTGGCGACCACCAGGTAGTCGAAAGATAGCGACCCATTGTCAAGTTCGACCTTCGACGAGTTCGCATCGATCGCTACAACCTCGGCGAGCAAGACAGACACGTTACGCTGTCCACGTAGCGCTGAACGAAGTGGGTAGGCGATGTCGCCAGGATTAAGTGCCGCCGTTGCAACCTGATAAAGCAATGGTTGGAAGAGGTGGTAATTCTCGCGATCAATGAGTGTGATGTTCACCGGCGCGCGGCGCAGTGATCTTGCGACGTTTAGCCCCGCGAAGCCACCACCAACAATTACAACATGAGGAAGTCGTTCGATTCGGCCGGCCATTTAGATGCAGTCAGTTGAGAGTCGGCAATTCGATGAACGACCGGCCATCACTTTCGACGACTTCGCGAATCCACGCCCCCCCGATCAGATCGTCACCCTCATACAGCACAACTGCCTGCCCTGGTGTGATCGCAGTTCTTGATTCTGCAAAATCAACTCGTATAGAATCCGACCCAACCTGATTGACGATCCCTCCCGCTCCAGAATCGTTGTACCGAATCTTTGCATTGACCGGCAGGTCGTTCGGAAGGGAATCATATTTGAGCAGGTTCAGTTGATCGGCAACAAGCGACATTTCCAGTAATTCTTCCCTCGGACCAACTGTAATCGTATTCGTCACCGCATCAATGCGGCTCACATAAAACGGTTCTCCCATCGCTATACCAAGACCGTGGCGCTGGCCAATCGTGTAGTATGGATAGCCCAAGTGGGTCCCGACCGTTTCGCCAGAACGTGTCACAAAATCTCCGATACCGACTCGTTCATCCAGGTCGCCGACGCGTTCGCGGATGAAGCGCCTATAATCGTTATCTGGAACGAAACAGATTTCATAAGAGTCCGGTTTTGCGGCGACACGCATCAACCCAAAATCCACAGCGAGCCGACGAATTTCCGGCTTTTCAAAATCACCAAGCGGGAGTATTGTTCGGTCCAGGTGATCCTGCGAAACACCCCACAGCGCATAACTCTGGTCTTTTCGGGAATCAACACCCTTCATGAGTATGGTCTTTCCCGACTGTTCGTCCTTGCGGACGCGGGCATAGTGCCCCGTGGCGATGAAGTCACAATCAAGGTCGTCGGCCCGGCGGAGGAGAGCAGCCCATTTAATGTGCGTGTTGCACAACACGCAAGGGTTCGGCGTGCGGCCAGCCATATACTCCGACGTAAACTTATCGATAACCCAATCGCCAAATTCCTCCCGAATATCGACGACAAAGTGGGGGAAATCGAACCGGACTGCGACACCCCGTGCGTCGTTCATCGACTCAAGGGTACAGCAGCCAACTTCCTTTCCATTGCGACCACCAGTGCCAGTGTAGTCCCAAGTCTTCATTGTGATACCAATAACGTCGTATCCCTGCTTCTTTAGCATAACTGCAGCAACGGAAGAATCAACTCCGCCACTCATAGCGACAAGTACACGGCCACGGGAGGACATAGGGATAACAGAAATAGAGACTAAATACTCGTCCGGTTAAAGAAAGAAACACCATCGTAGTTCCACCGGGCAAGCCCGATTAAATAGCTGGCACGCGCACTGGTGCAAATGCCACCGACATCGCCAAATCCACAAGTACACGGTTCTATTAGAGGGTTCTGCTACAGTTCAGCGGGGTTTTCCCAGAAAGGCGGTCGGTCTATAGAATCCGGCTATGGTTGTGCGCCAAGTATTGGTGCGCAACCACAATGCCCTGTTCAATTCAACATATCTTGGTCCAAATTTCGTTTGAGTTTGCAAGGCAATGGCTTCACCTTATTGTACTAAACGCTTTGGCGATTGTATTTCAGTACAGCTTCAATTCAATGATTCACAATTCTACAGACAGTTCCACTCAAGCCGTCCGAATCCGGACCAATCAAGCCCCGGCAGCAATTGGCCCCTATTCACAAGCCGTTCTTGCAGGAAATACGCTTTACTGTTCCGGACAAATCGGAATCGACCCCGAGACATCTCATCTTGTGACGGGCCCGATCGAAGACGCCATGTCGACGTCGATATGCATGCAGCTGCTGTTTCTGGAATCGGAGAACCCGAAGAAAGAAATTTCGATGTACATCAATTCGCCCGGCGGTGTCGTGACCTCCGGCATGGCGATTTATGATACGATGCAATTCAT
>CBDTVC010000617.1:0-2716 GCA_965363925.1 uncultured bacterium
TGCCGTAAACATCACCTTGAAAACAGCCAGGTCCCGGAAGTAGAATTGAGCTGCAAGCTTGCGCCCATTCCCAAAGCCGGCTCGCTCGATAAAAAAACCGAACAACACGCCGATGAGTACGGCGACCAATAGAGCAGCCTCGTCGCCAAAATATCCAAACTTGAAAAAGGGTGCGTTCATATCCATAACCTCCGGAAGGAATATGCAAGGGCGTACGCAGCGATAAATACCATAAGCATAAATGCCCATGAACCAACGTTCAATACAGCGCCGCCAGACAATCCCTGTCCGCTAGTGCAACCGCGCGCGAACTTCGCGCCGATACCCATCAACGTTCCGCCCAGCAAAGCAAACATCAAACGCGTGCGCACGGAAATTCGTGGGCCCTTAGAAACCGTTCGTGTTAATCGACCTGCCAGCGCGGCAGAAAAGAAGCCGCCCAGAAGCACGCCAAGTACTTCAAATACAAGCCAGCTCTTCAGCGGATTTCCGCCAATTCCGTTTTGCAGATACCCCTGATAGAACTCGTTGTTTGCAGCGTGCTCCGGGGCGACTGCGTCAACAGCGAGGGCCGTCACCGAAGAAAACGCTCCTGAGGCACCAAGCCCACGACCCATTAGCACGAACGAAGCCAACAAGACCAAGCCGAGCATGACCCCAGCAACGTACGGGTTCCAGTAGGGAGCGGCTCCCGGGGCATCCGGCTCGATCAAAGCCGACGAGGCGCCATACAGCTCCGTTGAATAATTACCAGCCATCTCAAATTCTCCGTTTTCTATTCGACTCTACCGTGCGTCGCAATGCTTCATAATTCCGACACTAACTGTTCGTCATTCGAACCAGCCTGACAGTAGTGGTTCAACCATATTTCCCTAAATGTGGCTCGCTTGCCCCGCATACACAATAATGAATCTCAGAGCGATCCCTCCAGCAACGACAAGTAATGGAGCAACGATCGTGTGTTTGATTCGATGTTTGACCATCAATAGCTGCAAGGTAAGTGGAAATACGATTCCAGCTGCGACAACGAATACCCAGAAGGAGCCTGTGTAGGCACCGCCAAGGAGCAAGTCCGCAGCTCTAATGTGTGCTTCTGAGGCACTTGTCAATCCGATTAGAAACAAGCCAATCAGCAATAGCTCAAGAACGAGCAATCCATTGTCGGCTTTTATCAATACTGCACTTTCATCCGGTTCATCAGTGATCATGTGTACCAACGCGGCCGCGCCGGACAAGCCGGAGGTGAGAAAAAGCGGCCCAAGTATCGCACTGTTCCACAGAGGGCGGGCGCCCATTGCGCTCAACAATATTCCCGTGTAAATACCGAGGCTAATTCCCAGAACAATGTTCGCAATACCAATCCACCGAACCGCCCCGTCTGCGCCATTAAGTTTCTCCGCCGAATTGTTGATTGCCGGCAGCAGTCTTGCCGCAAAAGCCGGAGGACGTATCAGCATCGCGGCAAGCAGAGCAACGTACACAAGTAGAAGAATCCACGCGCCCCATGACATCGGCGACGCTAGTTCAAAAGTCGTGTATAGTCGCCAGAAGTATAATTTGTGTTCAAGGTCGAGAAACAACGCTAGCATTCCCATGCTGAGGACAACCAGGCTGATGAAGGGAAGCGATTTCGCGACACTGTTGCGATTCCGGAACCGCCCCGACAGCAACAGATAGCCGCAGATGATCATCATCCCGGCGACGAGCCCGCCGACGAAAAGGTAGATCGGTATCTCCCAACCCCATACATGTAGGACGGGGTCGATGAGATGATTGTGCCGTGTTGTCGTTTGCTCAAGCATGCTGTTATCCTCAGGTGAGGAAGAAAATCCGCGGCTTCGTCCCTGCTTCTGGTAAGAGGGTGTGGTTTCGTCGTGATTCGATTAGCCCGTTGACTTCACTATTGGGATCATCTAGATCGCCGAAGTACATACAATTGGTCGGACAAACCGCAACGCACGCCGGCTGTAGACCTTCCTTAACCCGGTGGAGGCAAAATGTACATTTGTCCGCATAACCCTTCGGATTGATGAAGCGTGCATCGTACGGGCAGGCTGCAAGGCATGCTTTGCAGCCGATACAAACCTCGGGTGTGACCTGTACGGTCTGCCCAAATTCTTCCACGTGACTCGCTCCGGTTGGGCAGCAATAGACACACGGTGGGTTGTCGCAGTGATTGCAGCGTTCGCTGCGGATTTCCATTTGTACATCCGGAAAAGTGCCCTTCACATCAGTGGTGATCCAGTCTCGGCAAAATCCGTCTGGTACGTCATTTTCGGTTTTACAGGCGACTACGCAATCCATGCAGCCTACGCATTTCGTCGTGTCGATGACCATTCCGAATCGTGCCATCCCTAAGCCTCCTGCAATTCTAGCGACACAAAATTGACATTCATTCCCGTGCCTCCCATAACTGGGTCCATGACATATTTTGAGGCAAGTTGGGCGTCGCTGGCACCTTTCAAGTAAGTGCTCCGCAATCCGCGCGCGGTGTGCCCGAATCCGTGTACCATGTACACACAATCACCACGGATTCGCTCGGTCGCTTTGACTCGAATCGGATTGGAAACCGTTCCCTCAGAATTCTTCACTCGAGTGTAGTCGCCACTCTGTAGTCCATACCGTCGAGCTACGTTTGCGTTGAGCCACAGCTCATTCTCGTCCATCATTTCCGCGAGAAGGGGATTCGTTTGAGTCCGCCCAAACGAATGAACGG
>CBDTVC010000618.1:0-2708 GCA_965363925.1 uncultured bacterium
AATCAAAAAGCCGTTGCGGATTTCCGCTAAACCACGCGTGATCCGCACGCAGAATCCGATAATACTTCTGAAGCCTGCCTGCCCATCGATTCTTTATCCGCCACCGGATCAATCCCTACGTCCAATTAACGGAATCCCTCGCACAGTCGTCGGAAGAATTCACGTTCATTTGCACAGGGTAATCCACCATATTCGCTTGGTGATCCCTACAATTGACTCTTAATCAGCTAACAAGACGCTGAAGTTTCCGAACTGTAAGAGAAATCCTCAGATTATATCATCGCTTAGCCATGGCCCTTCTATTAACCGAGTTACGGTTCCATTCCGCGTCGTTCCCTGCGATCTCTATTCGCAACGGGTCAACCGCGACATTCTTGCTTCTGCTACTGCTCATTCTCGCTAGCCCGGCGTTCGGTCAAAATTCCGATGAACAAGCTTTTGATGTGCGCGCGAATTACGACAAGTACGAACAGCTTGTGCCTATGCGTGACGGTGTCCGGTTGTTTACGTCAATCTATGTACCGAAGGATAGGTCGCAGATCTATCCATTCTTGATCAAGCGGACGCCATACAGCGTGTCGCCCTATGGCAACGCCAAGTATGCAGACTTCATCGGCCCAACGGGTTCGCCACGTTTTGCCGAAGAGGGATATATATTTGTTTACCAAGACGTCCGTGGACGCTTTATGTCGGAGGGCCAGTTCCTCAACATGACGCCCCACCGATCAACGAAACCTGACAGCACGTTTGTTGACGAAAGCACGGACACGTATGACACTGTTGAGTGGCTCGTCAACAACATCAAACCCAACAACGGTCGTGCCGGCCTCTGGGGCATCTCATACCCTGGGTTCTACGCGGCGGCCTCGATCATCGATACCCATCCGGCGATCAAGGCCTCTTCGCCGCAGGCGCCCATTGCTGATTGGTTTATCGGTGACGACTTTCACCACAACGGTGCATTCTACTTGCAGGATGCGTTTGGCTTCTTCAACTTCTTTGAATCACCGGCCGAGAATCCGACCAACAGCTGGGGGTCCCGTTTCGAGTTCCCGAACCAGGATGCCTATCAGTTTTATCTCGAATTGGGTTCGTTGCCGCAGGCCAATGCGAAATACAATAAGGGTGGAATTGCGTTCTGGGACTCAATGATGACGCACGGCACGTACGACTCGTTCTGGCAGCGCCGCAACATTTTACCACACCTGAACAACATCAAAACAAATGTCATGACGGTGGGTGGATATTTTGACGCGGAAGATCCGTACGGATCGACCAGCATCTACTCTACCATCGAACGCAACAATCCGGGTATTAACAACACGTTGGTTTTAGGTCCGTGGTTTCATGGCGGATGGGTTCGGGCTCCGGGTGATGAACTCGGCAACGTTTCGTTCAGCACAAGAACATCTGAGTACTATCAGGAAGAGGTTGACCTTCCGTTCTTCAACTACTATCTGAAAGGAATCGGTACGTTAGACTTGCCAGAGGTACTGGCGTTTGCAACTGGTTCGAACGAATGGCATCGACTGGCGGCTTGGCCGCCGCCCGGTATTGATCCCGCGTCGCTTTACCTGCGAGGTGATCGGACGGTTTCAATGACTGCTCCTGTTGCCGGTGAATCTGAGTTTGCCGAATATGTCAGTGATCCTGCCAAGCCGGTACCTTATACGCAAAAGGTTACCCTGTCGCGCACCCGTGAATACATGGTGGAAGATCAACGATTTGCCGCGACGCGTCCCGATGTGCTTGTTTTTGAGTCGATTATTCTGGACCAGGATGTAACGCTTGCCGGGTCACTCACAGCAGACATCTTTGTATCGACGACGGGATCTGATGTTGACTTAATTGTCAAGCTGATTGACGTATTCCCGGACTCCACATCAGAGCACGAACAGACTGCCGAAAAATACATGGACGTCCCGATGTCCGGATATCAGATGATGGTTCGGGGGGAGGTGATGCGTGCGAAATTCCGGAACAGCTTCGAATTTCCCGAGCCGATGGAGCCTGGTAAGGTGACGGAGGTAAGCTTTCGAATGCCTGGTATCATGCACACGTTTAAGGCGGGTCATCGGATAATGATACAGGTTCAGAGCTCATGGTTTCCGCTGGTTGATCGGAATCCACAGTCTTTTGTCGACATCTACAGTGCGGATGAGGAGGATTTCGAGGCGTCTACCGTCCGGATCTATACGTCGGAAAAGTACCCTTCAAGAGTTCGGGTCGGTCGGTTCAAGTAATATCCTTGTCGCATAGTTGCCGCCAACGGGTTCAGTGCCGGTCCGTATGTCCCGCGAGGAGATGGTAAACGTGGTATCTTCTCGCATTGGCCGTTTTTCTTTGACTGCGATCTTGCAGCGTTATCGACCGTCGTCGAATGACGCCGAGTGATCGGTGCCGAGCGGCTACCGCAGGGCGTGTTTACCCTGAAGACCACGACATAATTATTGAGCGAATGCAGCCACGATCCATTTCTCGAATACTCTTTGCAGTTGGCGTTGTTACCATGGCGTCAGGCTGTAATCCTGTCGCTGACTATGACGTGGTGATCCGCGGCGGTATGATCGTTGACGGATCGGGCAGTCCCGGCTTTGTCGGTGACGTCGCGATCAGGGCAGACACAATCGCAGCAATTGGTTCGTTCGAAGGTCGGGGTGAGAGGGAAGTCGACGTCACTGGAAAAACAATCACGCCTGGCTTTATCA
>CBDTVC010000619.1:0-2705 GCA_965363925.1 uncultured bacterium
AGTTGATATTGTGTTGACGGCGGGCGCCTCCTGCCCAGATGCGCTGCTAGACCAGGTTATCGAGAGAATTAACGAATGGATGGAATCCGTACAGATTGACGAGGACGTCCTGGCCCATTTCGAAAACCTGGTGACTGCGGATGGATAGCCTCCCTGAATCCGAGTCAAATCAAAAAGGCGCCCCGAAGAACGACACCGCCAGCAAGGGCGAGTGGTTTGAAGAGTGGTTTGACCGGGCCGAATACAAGCTTGTCTACCAGCATCGCGACCGGGACGAGGCATACAAAATTTTATCGCTGATTCAGAATCTCGTTTCCCCGAAAACGGGAAGCAGCATACTGGATATTGGTTGTGGACGTGGTCGCCATGCAATCGTACTCGCTGAAGCAGGGTTTTCGGTCACCGGAGTTGACTTGTCCGCAGGCTCGATTGCAGACGCCCGAAAGGCTTCAGCGGCAGCCGGCATCGACGTTTCGTTCGAAATTGGCGACATGCGCAACACGTTCTGCACGGCCTGCTTTGATGGCGTAGTCAACTTGTTCACCGCTTTCGGCTATTTTCACGATGTCTCGGATCATCAGCAAGCTTTGAGTGCAATGGCAGCAGCCGTGCGTCCGGGAGGCTGGTTTTTGCAGGACTTCTTGAATGCGGACTACGTCCGTGAACATCTCGTCCCACACGATTCGCGATCGACCGACGAGATGAGAATCGATCAACATCGCTGGATCGAAAACGGCCGAATCAACAAACGAATCGAAATCCATAACTTCAGCACCAAGGAAGACAGTGTTTTTGACGAATCTGTTCGTTTATTTGACGTGTCGGATCTTGAGCGTCTACACCGTCATGCTGGCTTGCAGCTTCACCGGGTTGTTGGCGACTATGATGGCGGGCCGTTAACTCCCCTCTCACCCAGACTCATTATCGTTTCCAGGAAGCTGAGTGCGTAGCGGGGGGCAAAGGTAGTTGACGTCGTCGCAGACGGACTTCGCCAAACCCAAGACGTGCCAGAGGATTCTTTCCGAAATAAGCCATTGCACCACCGAAACGGAATAGCGAACACTGTAGCGTACGCCATGCTGCCTGGGGTACTGTTTGCTTTGTTGTCCCTCGTCCTCTTCCCCGGCTGCGGCTTGTTTGAAACGCGGACGCCGGAGAAACCCATCAACAAAGGTGGAACCTACTCGCAACCGGATACACCCGAACAGGTTGTGCAGAATCTGCAGTTTGCAGTTCGGGAGGGCAATACGTTGAACTACCGGCGTTCAATTTCAGACGACCTCGAATACAGCCCGACCGCTCGCGCGCTGGCACGCGATGCCATATGGGCCGGCTGGAGCGTGACCGAAGAGGAGTCGTATTACAGCACACTTGTATCTGCACTATCGCAAGGCGGCACTCAGTCACTTGAATTAAACGACCAAACGATTACTGCCATCGACGCACAACAGTCTGTTCTCGACGCGACGTACGTGCTTAACGTGGATCACAACAGACCGGAGATTCCGAAGCTCGTACAAGGACGCCTGCTTTGGATCATCAGGCAGGACTCAGATGGGCTGTGGGAATTGGTGTCGTGGACGGATCGTGAAGTTGGTGGAGAGCCGTCCTGGAGTGACCTTAAGGCGGCTTTCGCCTCGTGACGTGGCGCTCGAAATATCGCCGTGATTATCGCGCAAGAGGCTCCGGTGGCTTCGTCAATCACGCTGCGCTCTTTGCCGCCGTCGTCGTTGCCCTTGGTATTCTCGGGGCCGGGTGCAACCCGTTTGCCCCCGCAGCGGACGAGGGAGATCCTTTCGGAGACCTGCTAGGAGATCCGAAAGAGGTCGACGGATTCTTCACAAATTTCAGGAACGCGTATGAGCTGCGCGATATCGCTTTATATGAACCGTTGCTCGACTCAGCGTTTATTTTTGTTTATCGGGATGCGGATGAGCAGATCGAGCGGCAGTGGGGCTTCCCTCAAGACCTTGAAAGCACGCGTCGGCTTTTTGCTAACGCAGATTTGATCCGCCTTCAATGGAATCAGATCATTTCACAAGACTCGCTTGCCGAAGGCTTGCAGCAACGGGTGGTCCGGTCCTTTAATCTCACGATTTCGCTCGAAACGGGTGAGGCTTTTGTGGGTGGCGGCAACGTCAACTTCCTGCTAAAGCGTCGGGCGGAAGGCGACTGGAAACTGCTTCGCTGGCGAGACGAATCAGAGTTCTAGTCAGGTACGCCTGAGCTTGCGTATCTTTGTTCGGCCGTCTCAAAAACAATCAATTTCAGAATATCCTGCCCATGCAGACTGCGCTTCAATACGCTGACCAGCACTTCGAATCGTTTATTTCACAGCTTGAGGACCTGCTGCGGATTCCCTCCGTCAGCACAGACAGTGCCTTTGATGCAGACGTTGAGCGCGCTGCGGAATGGGTAGCGGATAATTTGCGCGCAGCAGGAGTCGACTCGGTCGAGGTTTGTGAGACAAACGGTCACCCGATCGTTTTTGCTTCCCATCAGGTGGACCCTTCCTTGCCGACCATATTGGTTTACGGCCATTACGATGTCCAACCGCCCGATCCTCTTGAACTCTGGACGTCACCGCCTTTTGAGCCGGTAATCAAAGATGGAAAGATCTTTGCGCGCGGTTCATGCGACGACAAGGGGCAGGTGTTTATGCATGTAAAAGCCGTCGAGTCGTATCTCAAGACGGGCGGCAAGCT
>CBDTVC010000620.1:0-2702 GCA_965363925.1 uncultured bacterium
GCCCGTAGAGGAGGCCCATCACGATGTTGGCAATATGCATTGGAGCGGAGGAGTGCGCGTCGCGAGGCGACGCAGAGGATGACGCGGCCGCTTCGCGCCGCTGAAGATAGGAAGATAAGATTCTCGGACCAGCGCGATGTTCCGCAACGCTGAATCCTCAACGGAGCCCTCCCCGACGTGCATCTGCCTCACGGGATTGGGACTGCATTAACTCAACGTCGTCAAGCGCAGGGCTATCGCCTAACGCCTCCCAGTTAAAATCAGCGTCAAGCGGATCCAAGACTTTCTCTGGATCGAACAATCTCGGATCCGGGGCAACTGCACGGTACTTCGACGAATCAATCTTCGATACAAAGAAATCTGCGAGATCCGTCGCTCCGGCGTCGTACTGATTAAGGTACGGTACTCCAAGTACGTTCCAGAACGTCTTCATAATACTGCCGAAACTGTAATGATTTTTCGACACGTGTCCCCTTCGTACATGCGGCGAAATAACCATCAACACGCTCCGATGGGCGTCCACGTGATCAACCCCACCTTGCGGGTCATCCTCCGTGACAACGATTGCCATCTTTGACCAATACGGCGTATTACTGAGGTATTCAACGAGTCTGCCAAGTGCAAGGTCATTGTCCGCCATGTAGCTTTCAAAAAACGGATAGCCATCATCAATTCGTTCTCCAGCACCGTGATCTTGTGGCAAAAACACTGTCAATACCTGAGGCAGCGGTTCGTCACCCGTTAACCATTTTGACTCGAACTCTTCGATAAACATCTCAATCCGAAATTGGTCTGGTATGTTTGTATTGTACGTCGCGAACCGGCGCGACGTCCGCCCAAACAGCGGCCCCGGAAGCGGATAGTTGATCGGCAGTCGCGCACCGGTGTATTTGAACTCCTGCTCGAGGGCGGCCCCAGCAAATTCGAATCCCAAACCAAAATTGTAGAAGTCGATCCCGAATCTGCCAAAATGGTCCCAGATACTGCCTGCCTCGTTGTAGTCTTCCGGATAGATCGCCCCGGACGAGCCAACAAACGACAACATTCCCGGCGCGGTCGAGTTCACGCGAAGCTGTCGCCCACCGCCGTAACTCGCTGCCACACCAGTCTCTGTCCACTCATTCGGATATATACCCACCAACCAGCGGTGACCATCTGCAGACACGTCGGAGTCGCAATAGAAATTGTCCGAAATTCCGAACTCGCGTGCTAGCTTCAGATGGTTCGGCATCACGTCGACGTTCGGTACAATCCTCGACCCATCGCGTGAGGTTACTGTCACACCCGCTCCAAATCGCGCCAATGAAGGCTCACCCGTTCCCACTGAAAGCTGTCCGAATATCTCATCGTACGTCCGGTTTTCTTTGACAACAAAAACGACGTGCTCGATCGGTGAGTCGCGCTCACCCGGATACAACGGAATAGGATTTCCACGACGAGCCGACGTTACCTCCGCAGTAATCTTCTCAAAACTAAAGTTGTTTCGGATCACTTCCTCGGTCGTCGTTGCGAGTTCGGAATCATCAGGAATTTCAAATACGTTCACAAAGCCAAACATCAAATTTCCGACATAACTACCTTCCTCCCCCAGCTCGAATTCCGGCCCTCCGTTCGGACCACTTCCATGACCCTTGGCATTAGCAACAACCAAACTCTTGCCATCAGCCGACACGGCGAGTTTCGAGGGAAACCATCCCGTTGGTATGTGACCCAAAACCTCTTCTGTTGCGGTGTCGATAACACCAACCGCATTGATTCCCGCTTCCGCCACATAGAGGCGCGATCCGTCTGGCGACAGGGCAAGACCAAACGGCAATACTCCGCGCAACTCGTCCAGTCGCGGATCCAATCTCAAGTTGATAGTGGAAACAACCGTGTCACGACCAATCCCGATGACGGAAATTGCATCGTTGTTTCCATTGCTGACGTACGCCCGCTCGTTCGTCGAGACCAGACTATTCGGACTCGAGCCACCGACGGTCAATTGATCGCCAACGGTTTCACCCACTAGTCGGCCTGTCTTCGCTCTGGCAATTACCCTTGCGCTCGATAAATCGGATACGTCAATGGTCCATACCGAATATGCTTCAATCGCGTTTGGATCACCAAGCCCCGGTACGTCCAGTCCTTCGCTCAACACTCCGGTTTCCGCCTCCGGACTTCCGTACGCAAAAGGCGGAAACGAAAGCCCGGCCTCGGCTTCGTCTTCCCCCGAAATCACGCTGTATTCAAATTGCCCAGCGTTTGCAACAAGAAGCCGCGTTTCGTCGGGCGTCAGCGTTAGCCCAAACGGATAGCGACCAACAGGAACACTCGCACGAATAGTCCCTGAAGCAACGTCAAAGATCAGAACACGGAAATTCGTCTGATCAACCGCAAACAAGGTTTGACCATCCGCAGTCAATACCAGATCGCCAATGTAGCTGTCCTCAAAAACGCGACCACCAAACGGCACGTTAGCCTTGAGCGTACCAACCCTTTCGCGGCTCGTTAGATCAAACTTGATCACACTCCCGTCTTGTCCGCCTCCGACGAAGAGGTAGTGGTTATCGGGCGAAATCCCGAGTCCCATAAAGACGGATGCAAGCACGACTTCGTCTGTTTCTGCACCCTCAGGTATCTGATATACCGTCGTCCGATCCGAAAACACATCCTCAAGAATCGAAACAGAGAACGGCCGGACTCCGGAATTAGCGGTGACA
>CBDTVC010000621.1:0-2700 GCA_965363925.1 uncultured bacterium
CTGAAATATGGCTGGGCGTCAGCTCCGCTTCCCGCACACCATTGCCAACCCATCGTGTTGTTCGCAAGGTCTGCATCGACCAGTGTATCCCAGAACCATGCGGCACCGTGTCGCCAGTTTACCAGTAGATGTTTTGTCAGAAACGACGCAACCACCATCCGCACCCGATTGTGCATCCAACCGGTGTGCCAAAGCTCCCGCATCCCTGCATCAATGATTGGATAGCCTGTCTCGCCACGTTGCCAATTTCGCAAACCTGATTTCTTTCGCGACCACGGGAAATTGACAAATCGATTGTTTAGCGGTTCGGTTGGCGTCATCGGGTTGTGAACCAAAACGTGGTAGGCGAATTCCCGCCAAGCAATCTGTCGAAGCCACGGCTCTACACTAGATTCAGCATCCGCAATGGACGAGCCTCCAGCGATCTTGTGCCACACTTGGCGAGGACTCAACTCGCCATTTGCCAAGTAAGGTGAAAGTCTGGATGTTCCATTAACGGCAGGGAAATTCCGTAAATCTGAATACTGTTCGGTCCGACCATCCGCAAATATTGACAGAGCGGTTGCCGCCCCGCGCTCACCTGGCTCCCACGTATCTGCAATCCCTTCATCCCAACGGATTGATGGAAGGAGCTCGAGACTATCGATTGAACCAGGATCAAGCGCGTCCGATGCGACAAGGGCAGCAGCAGATTTCGGATGACCACCTGATCCCTGGCCCTTCGACAGGCCTTCAATTGCGAGTGGAGAGTCGAGAGGCAGCGGCACGCGAAGCTCTTCCCGCAATCGTTTCCAAAAGGGAGTAAAAACACGGTACGGTCCGCCTGTGCCCGTTCGTATTTCAGCCGGATCATGTAGGAGTGCGCAATCAAACAGACGAACTGCAATACGCTCTTTTTCAAATGCCGACACAATCGCTTCATCAACCGCTACGGCGTGTGGCTCGTAGCGCCGATTTGCGTAAACGGCTGAGGCACCAACCTCAGTCATCAGTGTTCCTAATGTGGTCGCGTAATCGCCACCACGGACGACAAGCTCAAGGCCTATTTCGAGGAGCCGTTGCTTGAGTGCGACGAGCGAGTGATGCACCCACCACCGCTGCGCTGCTCCGAGTGGCCACGGTTGTTCGTCAGCGTCGCTGAGAATATAAACAGGAACGACGGTTTCGGAATTTTCGATCGCGGCCGTTAGCGCAGGGTTGTCGGAGACCCGAAGGTCTCTGCGAAACCATACGATTGTTGTCGTGGACTCGTTCAACTTACTGTTCTGATCCTCTACCAATACGATTTGTCGACGAACTAAACACTCTGGCCGAAGAGCCTACCCTGTATCTGACAATTCCCGCACGAAGCACCTAGCCACGGATGTGATCCAATACTCGTCCGAACGCAATCTTGAACCAAACGGTGAAGTGATCCGGTGTCCGTTCCATCTCGTTAACTATCTGAGACGTCGGCGCCCAGCGCCAATCGCCAACCTCATCTGCGGACGGAACGGGCTCGGTTTGGCTTTCACCGATTAAGACGTGATCGTATTCGTGTTCAACCAGAGCTCCTGGAAGTTGCGCGCGGTACGTAAATTCAAACGCCCTCTTCAAGCTGACGGTCATCCCCATTTCTTCCATCATTCTTCGATCAGCTGCCTGGAGAACAGATTCACCGGGGCGCGGATGACTGCAACATGTATTTGACCAGAGTCCGGGAGAGTGGTACTTCGTCACGGCTCGCCGCTGCAGAAGCATTTGTCCATCTGGTCGGACAACAAATGCAGAAAACGCACGATGCAGAACACCTGATCGGTGCGCGGCCATCTTCTCCTCAGTCCCGATCTCACGGTCGTCTTGATCCACAAGTATTACGTGATCCAAATCCATTTTCGTTTCCATTCTCCTCCTCAATCAAGCCCAGTTATGGGGACTTTCGTTTATCAATATGACACTCGTAAAACGGTCTTCCATCGGCCGTTCATGGACACGCCCAAAACTACGTCGCGACAGTCATCTGCGTTTGCCGCGACGCGACTTCCGGATGATCTCGACAAATACAAAACTCCGTTGTCTCAGCCGACAGCAACACGCCAGGGACACCGGCGCCCGGATGGGTGCCAGCCCCAACGAGGTACAAATTCTGAACATCTTCGCTTGCGTTGTGCGGCCGGAAGTACGCCGTTTGAGTCAGGCGCGGTTCGATTCCGAAGGCGTTTCCATACATCGAATTCAACTGGGACTGAAAATCGTCCGGCGTGAAGAGCCGCATTACTTCGATGTTGTCGCGCAGACCCGACATACCCCATTGTTCGAGAAACGTCAACACTTTGTCGGCAAAGCCGGCGGATTCGCTTGACCAGTTAATTCCCGATTTCAAGTTGGGAACTGGCACAAGCACGTAGATACTTTCTGAGCCTTTTGGTGCCATAGACGGATCAGATCGCGTTGGTACATGCAGGTACATGCTGAAGTCGTCGGGCAACACCTTTCTGTCGAAGATGTCTTTCAGCAGTTCTTTATATCGTTTCGTCAAGATCAGCGTGTGATGCTTGAGATTCGGATAGGTATCGCGCACGCCGAGATAAAGCAGGAAGCAGCTCATCGTGTAATGAGTTCTCTCGACCTTTGCGTCCGTCCATTTCTTACGATGTTCACTGCCGACCAAGTCCTTATACAGGTGCCCGACATCCGAATTTGTCACAACGATATCCGCTG
>CBDTVC010000622.1:0-2695 GCA_965363925.1 uncultured bacterium
ATCACTCCTGGACGACCATCAGTTCCTGTTCATGTTCGACGACAAGGGCAACCTGATCGCAGACCGTTTGAGTTAGCGATCCGTGGTCGCTGAGCTCGTTTCGATTCGGAACCACGCTGCAACTCGCACCGCAAAACACCAGGCTAAACACGAACCGGCTTTACACAAACTGGCCGTACAACGACACGCTTTGTATGAACTCGCCATATTTCAACTCGCCGGGCACATCGCTTTTTCTTTCACTGATCCTTGTTGTCAGCTTATCCGCATGCAGCGATTCCGTTACAGGCCCCGACAAATTCTCCCCTCCGCGACAGCTTTCAACGCAGGAGCTGGAGGTCGCAGCCAGAACGGGCGACTTCGGCATCAACCTTTTCAAAGCGATTGTTGCGGATGATTCGACTAACAATATTTTTGTGTCACCCCTAAGTGTATCGATGGCGATGGGGATGTTATTGAACGGTTCACGCGGTGATACGCGCGCTGAACTAGAATCCTCCTTGCAATTTGCTGGACTCTCCGAAACTGAGATAAATGATGCATACCGGACACTGATTGATTTGCTGACACACATGGACGAAAAAGTCCGCGTTGATATCGCTAATTCGATATGGTATGACAAAGCGTTCGCGGCTAATCCCGCGTTTCTTGAAACCAACCGGAAGCATTTCTACGCCGACGTTGAGTCGCTGGATTTCGGAAGCTCGGGAGCGGTAACAACGATCAACAGCTGGGTCGACAATGCTACAAACGGACGGATTCCGACGATCATTGAGTCAATTCCACCGGAGGCTGTCATGTACCTCATCAATGCCCTTTACTTCAAGGGAGATTGGCGGATGGCGTTTGACGCAAAGGACACGGGGAATCGATCCTTCACGCTGGAATCGGGCGTCGAGCTTCAAGTCCCGATGATGCGACACAAGGAACCTAGGCTTCCCATATACAACGGCTCCAACTTTACCGGAGTTGACCTTGCTTACGGCGACAGCCTCTACAGCATGACGTTGCTCATCCCGCACAACGGTACGTCCGTCAACGAACTTGCATCAAGCCTGGACGCCTCAACGTGGGACGACCTCGTCAACAACCTTCGCGCACAGGAACTGGGCGCTTTCCTGATGCCAAAGTTTACTCTGGAGTACAAGATCACGTTGAACGATGCGCTGAAGGCACTTGGAATCGAGAAGGCATTTGACGAATCAGAGGCGGATCTAACGGGGATCAACGATGTACAGCAGCTCTTCGTTAGCCGCGTGTTACACAAAACGTTTGTCTCTGTTGACGAGCTTGGCACCGAAGCGGCGGCCGCGACTGCGGTTGAAGTTGGCGTTACGTCTGTGCCCCCGACAATCGCTGCGGATAGACCGTTCCTGTTCGCCATTCGAGATCAACACTCCGGCACAATTCTGTTCGTTGGGCGAATGATGGACCCGAGATAAGGGTTGCGATGGATCATCGAACATTGCCACGGAAAAGCGATCCCGCATTCCCGTGCTGACAAGCTATCGACAGCTATTCAGTCGCATTTGTTTGTCAAGATCCGCTGATTGACCCTACGCGGATTCGATCAAATTTGCGCTACATCAAAAAGGAGCTAGTGGATGATCCCATCCTCCACCTTTTCCGGCTTCTGGTATTGACGAACCGTTCAGCTGAATCCCAAACGTCGTGACGACTGGTTTTCCGGTGTTCTTCGTGGTGCGCGCCGCCGGAGGTCGAACACTGAGGAGTAGTGCCGCCGCCGATTCAGGAATCAGTTCTCGATTTGTCGGCTTGAAATCCAATTCCTTCATTAGAAATGCCAAAGCCATGAAATACTTGCGTGACGTTGTATTTGCACTCTCCCTCCTGTTCGTGTCCGCATCAATGATCGGATGTTCCACGGCTGCACCCTCAGGGGCCTGCGCTGACGCGCAGAACCAATACGTTGAAGCATCCGAGAGTCAATGCACCGGGGAGCGGACCGAGTGGATCGACGGTGACCCGGGCCAATGTTATTGCCACAACACTGCTGGGTAGCTCTATTGGGAGTTGCCGCCGTGTGTCAAGACTGACTATCCAGGTGATTCTCGCCATCCTGGTCCGTACTATTTGTCGTGATGATTCCCCCGAACAAACGACGAAACACGTGAAAGCAGAAGTCACTTTCTCACTAAAAGACCAGCTTTTCAACAAACCAAAAGTGAAGTACCTGGCCAACCTTGTGAACGAGGCGTATCCAGAATTTCGCTCAACGGCTTTTGTCAACAAAGTTGTCCGCCAGTTCCCTGAACTTGAATTGAAGCAGCGGATACATCACATCTCTGAATGTCTCGCGGAGTTCCTCCCCCCAGACTATCGTGAGGCTTTGGCGATACTCGTTGATGCGTTGCCTCCAGAATTAGACCCGTCCCGCGCTGACGATGATTTTGGTGCTTTTATCCTTGCACCGTTTTCTCATTTTGTTGCACTTAACGGTTGCACAAAGAAAGAACTAAAGGTATCTCTGGCGGCCTTACGAGAGATGACGAAGCGGATGTCAGCCGAAGACTCTATCCGCTATTTCATCAATGCGTTTCCCGCGGAGACCTTACTGTTTCTTGAGAAATGCGCCCGACACAAGAATTACCATGTGCGTCGCCTTGCGAGTGAGGGTACACGAGCAAAGCTGCCATGGTGCCAAAAGCTCGTCTTGGATTACGGCGATCCGCTT
>CBDTVC010000623.1:0-2694 GCA_965363925.1 uncultured bacterium
CGGACAAACAAGAATGGCTAGAAGCGAATGGAATCCAAACCATTCAAGCTGACTTACTTGATGCAGGACAATATGCCCAGCTGCCCGACGGGGCAAACGTAATCTTTCTCGTGGGTCAAAAATTCGGGACTGCGGATAACCCCGCCATGACGTGGGCTATCAACACCATCGTGCCGACACGCGTTTGCGAACGGTACAAAAACGCGCGTATCGTCGCCCTCTCAACCGGAAACGTGTATCCGCTCGTACCTATTGACTCTGGTGGTTGCACGGAATCGGATCCGCCTGCGCCAATCGGAGAGTACGCCAACGCCTGCCTGGCTCGCGAACGCCTGTTCGAATTTGCTGGGCAACGTCTGGGCACGGAAAGTGTCCTCGTAAGGCTTAATTATGCTATTGAGCTGCGATACGGTGTCCTTATTGATATCGCTCTGAAGATTAAGCGAGGTGAACCTGTCGACGTTACGACAGGCTATTTAAACTACCTGTGGCAACGGGATGCCAACGAGCGGATTATCCGCAGCCTCGATCTCGCTTCAAACCCGCCGGAATACCTGAACCTGACTGGAGCGCAAACCGTGTCCGTTCGTGAACTCGCTATGGAGCTGGGGTTTCGGATGTCCATGCCGGTTGAAATCACCGGACGCGAGGCCGATACAGCCTTTCTTAGCGATGCATCCCGTTCGTACCAGTTGTTCGGAAATAGGGAGCCACGGGAAGACCAGATTCTCGAGTGGACAGCGAATTGGCTGACCGCGTCGGGCGAGCTACTTGGCAAAGCGACGCATTTTCAACAGCGTGGTGGCAAATTCTGACGGTTTGGGTGGAGCGTGTTCCGCGAAATTATCCTGACTTGTGCCTCAGGTCGTAACACTGGAACTGCCTGAGCACTAATCGGTTATGGCTCTCCGAACCGATCTTGTTCAGTTCCGTTAAATTTGGCGCAAAAGAACTGGTTCAAAAGTTGGGGTATTGGGACTGTGATGCAACGTCGAGCTAGCTCAGCTTAGCCCGATTTTGCCACGGCGGAGCGCAGCACTCTCCGCATCGAATGCCCGTTCGTCCTGTAAACCGTATTCGCTCCGGCGATTAGACAAAGAAACTACTGTGCCTGCTACCTACTCGAAAAAAACGTACCTGTCAGCCTTTACCATTGGCGCTGTCGTCATGGCCGCCGGTCTCGTCGCCTTTACGCAGATGCGGAATACATCGGATGCGTCTCCACCTTCGACAATTGAGTTGTCATCCACCGCACTTGATTCGAGCCAACCAATTACCGTTCCGGTTGGCGAGCGAAAGATCGTTGTTTACAAAAGCGCGACATGCGGTTGTTGCAAGAGCTGGATTGCCTATCTCGAGAAAGCGGGCTACGAAGTCGAAGCAATCGACCGCGATGACATGCAGCTGGTAAAAGCAAAGTACGGCGTCCCCCGCAACGTCCAGTCTTGCCACACCGGGATCATCGACGGTTACGTAGTGGAAGGTCACGTACCAGTTGAAGACATCGAGCGAATGCTTGCCGCGAAACCCGAAGTTGTTGGCATATCGGCTCCGGGAATGCCAGTAGGTGCGCCAGGGATGGAACAAGGCGCCCAGAAAGATCCGTACGACGTCGTGGCGTTCCGCAAATCGGGTGATGTTGCAGTGTTTGCGAGCTACAACAAGTAGCTTTTACGGCAGTTCGCACCAGCCTCGTACCAAACAGTCTTTGCGTGAATCAACTCTACGACCACGGGCACGATCGGTCTGCATCGTTGTCAGTACCAACCCTATGCTTGCTTATCCTTGTAGCAGTGGCGCCCGCACGGCTTTCCACGGCCCAGGTAAATACTGAAAGACTCAGGAGTTCGGCCGACGGCACAACAGCTTCAGTCGATGCAACGGTTTCTCTTCGGAAAGGAAATTCTGATTTGCTTGACGTTGCCTCGGGGCTTCGCGTTGACCACAAACATCAGAAGACTTACGCCTTTTTTGTGGGGCGGATTTCTTACGGTACGAACGACAATACCACCTACAGGAACACTTCGTTTGGGCATGTTCGCGTAAACCGCTCCCTCACAAAGTCGGTGACTGGAGAGTCGTTCGGACAACTCGAGAGGGATGGGTTTACGTTGTTGCAGTTGCGGGCACTGCTTGGGCTGGGAATCCGCATCGCCTTTGTTGACTCGGATCAGCTGAAGTTGTACCAAGGTTCTGCCGTGATGTATGAGAATGAGCGACTGGACGATTCCAAGGTTACCGATCACCCGGCACGAATCAGCACGGCAAGATGGAGCAACTACGTCAGTCTCGTTGCACGGCCGTCGGAGACCGTCACGTTCTCGATCACAGCATACGTGCAACCGCGGCTGGATCGATTTCGAGACGTCCGAATTGTGAACGACTCCTCAATCGAAATATCGCTCTCGGATCATCTCGCGTATACGACCACGTTCACGCTGAGGCATGATGCGGATCCGCCAGATGGGATCGAACCGACGGACATTCTGATTCGCAACGGGCTCAAGGTCAACTTCTAGCGGGATAGAGCTTTTCCGTCCGTACCGCACTGGTCATCAAGTGCTAGCCGTAATTGGCGGCGCCTCCAGCTCATCCTCCCATCCTCGTATCTTCCTATCCTCTGCCGTCGCCCCTACCGCTTCCCCAGCAACCCAAACTTAATCACCTTCTCCCCAACACCCGGCACCGCAACGT
>CBDTVC010000624.1:0-2693 GCA_965363925.1 uncultured bacterium
GGCACCAACTTCGGCTGAGTACCAATACGTTTCGTCGTCCCAACTCCAGCCGTAACCGAGAGGCAGGTCATCGAATGCGTCATCGTCGCCGACAATGTCGCCCTCAACCCGGCTGATACCCATTCCAGAAAGTTGGAGCGCCCAGCTGCGAAACGTGGCTAATTCATCGCCGTCATTGAAGCGACCGCTAATTGAGGGATCGCCCGAACCTCTGACAATCAGGTTGCCTTTCAACGCGCCATTCTCGACATGACCATCCGAAAGTAGAACGGTGGCAAACGTGTAGTCTGGACCAAGCTGATCCAGCGCCGCGGCAGTTGTATATAGCTTCGTATTGGAGGCCGGCACGAAGCTGGATTTCGGATTTCGACTAAATAGCTCGGCGCCGGTGTCCAGGCGGACGACGCGTATTCCCCACAGCGAATTAGAGAGCTGTGGCGAAGCCAGTTGCTCAGCGGCAAACCGGCTCGACTCCGCAAATGTTAGCCCATCGGCACTGCGTGTCGCGGAGCTCGAAGCACAGCCAATCATCACAGCGGCGAGGACGAAAGAGACAAGAAACGGACTGTTGTTTTTACTCAATTATGAAACTCTCCAGTTCGATTCGTTCCGCGTCTGGCTTCGCAAGAATCACGAATGCGTGCTCTGCCGTCGCGTACCGGGCATACGGGCGGACGAGAATTTGCAAATCATTGCGACCTGTTCGGAGCTGTACGGATGTGACAACGCCAATAGGATAGCCGCTTGGGAAGATGCCGCTATAGCCGGAAGTTACAACTTCCTGCCCGGGTTCGACCGCCTCGGTCTTGATAACTTGGTCAAGACTCAGGAACTCGCGATCGCGCCCGTTCCACCGAATAATCCCGGCCGCCTGATTAGGTTGCACCTTTGCGGATAACCGAAACTCAGTGTTCAAATAGGGCATTACACGTGTATAGGAGGGGCTAACCAGTACAGTCCTGCCGATGACGCCGTTTTGGTCGATAACCGCCATTCCGATTTCGACGCTGTCGTTGGAACCGACATCCAGCGTCAACAAATTTTGCTGGCGATCAATTTCCTTGGAAATAATTCGGGCCGCTACGGTTCTTGTTTTGAGGCTGTCGCGCAGAGTCAGGAGAAACTTCAGGCGGTTGTTCTCGATCACCGCCTCACGCGAACGCGCCACTTGGGACGAGAGCAGAATGTTCTCGGACCTCAACCGATCGTTTTCGTCAAGTGCCGAAACATAATTGCCAACCCACGCAAGTTTGCCTTCGATGCTACCAGCAGCCTGCAGGGCAATTGAGCGCAGCCCTCGGACGACAGGTTCGTTGCGCGACGTAATGATGATCGACGAGAACGCGACAAGTGCCGCAAGCAGCACCCAATCCCGTACCCGATCCCAGAGGCCCAGATTCATTGTTTACGACAGGACTTTCTCGTATTTCTCGATATCCTCAAGCACGACGCCCGTACCGCGGACCACCGCGGTAAGTGGATCCTCAGCAACATAGACGGGAAGCTCAACTCGATTACGGATGAGCGTGTCTAGCCCTTTCAACAAGGCTCCACCGCCCGTAAGCATTATGCCCCGCTCAAGTACATCGCTACCCAGCTCCGGCGGGGTCCGTTCGAGGCATCGTATGACGGCCGCAGCAATTTGTCCTACTGCTTCACGCAACGCCTCGCGAACATCTTCGGACGAAATCGTACGCACTTTAGGAATACCGGATACCAGGTCCCGGCCTTTGACGGAGACTTCCAGTTCTGGATCCAACTCAACAGCACTTCCGACTTCGCACTTGATTCGCTCAGCCGTTCGCTGCCCGATCAGAAGATTGTGGTTGCGCTTGAAATACTGAACAATCGCATTGTCCAATTCGTCGCCGCCAACCCGAATTGACTCATCGATTACGATGCCAGACAAAGCAATGACGGCAATCTCGGTGGTACCACCACCGATGTCGACGATCATATTGCCTACGGGCTCCTGAACGTTAAGGCCAATGCCAATCGCTGCCGCCATTGGTTCGTCGATCAGGTAGACTTGGCGCGCACCCGCATGTTCTGCGGAATCACGCACAGCCCGCTTTTCAACTTCAGTGATACCACTGGGCACACAGATGACCATTCGCCGGATAGAGGTAATCCAACTGCTTTGCACTTTCCGGATCAGGCCGCGGATCAATTGCTCAGCGACTTCGAAATCCGCAATAACACCATCTTTCAGGGGGCGGATCGTTTCGATCTCGCGGTGCGTGCGCTCATGCATCTGCTGCGCTTCGAGACCGATGGCAATCGGCTTACGTGTGGAACGGTGAAGTGCGACGATGCTTGGTTCATTGAGCACGATTCCACGACCCTTGATGTAAATCAGGGTGTTTGCCGTGCCCAAGTCAATGGCGGCGTCGGTTGCGAAATTGAGGAGGCCCATCAGGGATGCGAGATCGAGAGGTACAGACAGAGCGACGACATAAACAAAAGTCGTGCTGAAACAACGCTAAGTAGCTAAATCTATTTAGAAAAGCGACAAATCTAGCCGAAATACTGCTCAGAACAAGGAAGGCAACTGTCGGACGCGACTTGAGCTATCTGCCAGTATTCTGGGTGGGAAGCCCCGGAGTTCGCCGAGACACTGCAATATAGCGCCTTGATATTAGTGTCGGAAATGTCGCTGCCCAGTAAATACCATCGCGACACCCGCTTTGTTC
>CBDTVC010000625.1:0-2689 GCA_965363925.1 uncultured bacterium
AACCAAAACGATAGAGGGACCAGCAAGAATGGAACGGGAATCGTAATTAAGACCCCGTTAAACTGTAATTGGCCTCGTTGACACCCGCTGTATCAATCCATGTTCCGCAGAGAACTGTACTCCCGCTGGTACGTTGGACACGCATTGTCGCAACGAATTGACCTGATTTGGCCTGCTGCCACCTCGCAACCTTTTACTAGCTGATAACGCATACTAGCAGCAACTTGCCTGTGGCAGATCGGCTACACCCGTCGTAGCAAAAGCAGCTCACGTACTCCCAGTTAATGAATCAGTCCTACCGCCCACCTTCGCAGTTCTCGCTTTTTCCGCCGGTGATCAAACACTTGCTGATTCTTAATGGACTGGCATTTCTGGGACAAATGGCTGCCGGGCAGTCTGGGTCGAACTTGTTGTGGATGGCAGCAAACCAGTGGTTTCCGCTCTATCCGATTGGGCAGGGGTTCATGCCGTGGCAGGTTATAACGTATGCATTTTTGCACGGCGGATTTTCGCACCTCTTCTTTAATATGTTCGCGCTCTGGATGTTTGGAGTGCAACTGGAAATGAAGTGGGGGTCGAAACGATTTGGGACATACTATATCCTTTGCATACTCGGCGCGGCTGCCGCACAGTTGGTCGTCACGCTTGGCTCGGGTGTACCAACAGTTGGCGCTTCGGGCGGCGTGTTCGGGATACTGCTTGCATTCGGAATGACGTTTCCGAATCAGCCGATCTACATGTTGTTGTTTCCGGTCCCAATTAAGGCAAAATGGTTCGTCCTTGGGTACGGAATTCTGGAACTGTACTCCGGCGTGACCGGTACATCAATGGGTATTGCGCACTTCGCCCATCTTGGCGGGATGTTTGTCGGTATTGTAATCATTCTTTACTGGCGCGGAAAACTTCCGATCAAACCTGCGCATGGAATTACGTGATAGACGGTTAGGCTAGATGGATTTGTGGCATAGGTTTCGATTTTGGTTTAATGTTCAACCACCTGTTTTCAGGATGGTGTTGGGGATCAATGTCGTTGTCTTTGTCCTCTTCAACCTGATTCTACAGAATACGGTTGCGGGTTTTTCCTGGTTCTCGCTTGCGTTGGATCCATCACTTCCAGGCATTCTCACCCATCCGTGGCAGCTTCTTACCTACGCATTCTTGCATGGCGGATTTCTACATCTGCTGTTCAACTTGCTTTGGCTGTACTGGTTGGGGAAAGATCTGGAACGAGAACGCGGATCAACGGTTTTTGCAGGAATCTACTTTGGCGGCGCCATCGGAGCGGCCGTCCTCACCGTTATTCTGCATGCTGCCTTTCCGACAGTTGGGTGGTTCGGTGGACCAGTTGTCGGTGCCTCGGGAGCCGTGCTAGCCGTCCTAGCGGCAGCCGCGACGTTTAATCCGCACGTATCGATCACGCTCTTTTTGCTTGGACGTATCCCACTCCCAATGTTGGTGGTAGGATTTCTCGTCCTCGACTTTCTGATGACTGCCGGGTCTGGCAGCAATACGGCGCTCGGCGCTCACTGGGGTGGTGCTCTTGCAGGATTCCTGATTGCCCGTTCGGAGCGCAACGGAAGGAGTGTGACTGGATGGGCGCGTTTCTTCGTGCCGGGTGGCGGTGGCGGACGTCGATCATCTACTCGAAATCAACCGACGCGTACCGAGAATCAAAAAGCGCTCGATCGGTTGGAGGCGTGGCTTGAAGAACGTAAGCGCCGAAAAGGACGCGGCGGACAGAAGGCAACGATTCACGAAATGCCCAAACAGCGCTCAACTCAGGGTACTTCCGAGCGGCCTGATAATGCGTCAAGCCATGAAACAGACGTGGACAAGCTCCTTGACAAAATAAGCGAACGCGGTTACGACGCCCTTTCTGACGAGGAAAAACAAATTCTCTATGAGGCCAGCCGCAAGTAGGGATTTGATGGATCGAAAGAGGCCCGGTATTCTTCGCCGCCTGGGAAGACTGGCCGCGACCATCGTAACCATCGCTTTCCTCATCGGATACGCGGGAAGGTACGTGGAGCCCTCTGCCATGCTCTGGTGGATTCAGCTTGTCGCAATTCCTCTACCGTACGTAGCTGCGTTGGCTGGGGCTGTAGCCGTGGTCCGGTTACTCCGAGGTAAACGCGCAATTCGGCGACTGCTCGCAATTGCTGTGCTCGTGCTGATTGTCGTCCGATTCTATCCGTTCAAGATTGGCTTGGTGAACAATTCCTCGAGCGGTTACAATCCAGAAAGTGACTTCTCAGTGTTGTCATATAATATTCCCGCCGAGCGGGTCCGAAGACATCCAGAGGGGAGCGATCAGCTTCTAGCTCTTGTAAAGAAAACTGGTGCCACTGTTGTTTGCCTGCAGGAATCGTACTGGTACTATCGGACGGGCGATCAACAACCGTCAGGCCGTGGTGATGTTGGAAACCTTGAGGATCTGGGTTTTGACTTGAGTCCGCCTGTTAATCGAACGTTCGGCGCTGAACAAGTCACGGTTACAACTCTTCCCAATCGCTCGGTCGAGTATTCGCTAAAGCCTTCCGACCGCAGAGATCCGGATGTTCTTGCCATTCTACGCTCTACGGTCGAATGGCAAGAGCGGGAGTTTGCAATATTCAACATCCACCTGGCATCGTATGGAACGAGTAAGCCGTGGCAGGAGCGGAATCGGCTGAGTCCGCGCGTATGGCTG
>CBDTVC010000626.1:0-2685 GCA_965363925.1 uncultured bacterium
CTTTCTGACGAGAGGGAGCTGAAAGACAGCGATCGCTAGCTACCCGTCACGGAGGTGACAGTTGTGCGAGCCAGAGCCGTGTAATGTCCTGTAAAATAAGGGGCTTTCCCCAATAAGACAAAGGGCGGGATGAATTGATGCGGACCTCACTCAAACTGGGTTATGGCGTTGGCCAAATCGGGACCGGAGTAAAAAATACTGCCTTCAGTATTTTCCTCTTTTTCTATTACAACCAGGTACTTGGCGTTCCCGGCAGTCTTGCCGGCATGGCCTCGTTAATCGCACTCCTTTTCGACGCAATTACCGATCCGATGGTTGGCCAGCTATCCGATCGTTTCAAATCCCGCTGGGGTCGCCGCCACCCGTTCATGTTGTTCGGTGCTATCCCGTTCGGCTTCGCTCTGTACATGCTGTTCGCTCCTCCGGCCGGTCTCGACGTCAATGGCCTGTTCTGGTGGCTGCTCGGATTTGCCGTGCTCGTACGCACTCTATTAACGTTCTTTTACGTACCTCATTTGTCGCTCGGCGCCGAAATGGTTCGCGACTACCATGATCGGACCAGCCTGATCGGTTATCGGATGTTCTTCCAAATGGGTGGTGGCCTGTTCGTCACGATGATCGGCTTGATCGTCTTCTTCCCCCCAAGCGAAGCGTACGCAAACGGCATGTTAAATCCCGCCAGCTATCCTGCTTTCGCTGTGTTCGCTGGTGCGCTCGGTACTCTCGCAATGGTGTGGTCCGTATATGCGACCCGCTCCACTATTCCAAACCTGTCTGACCCAATAGCTGATCCGAATGCCGGTCATCCGATCCTGGGTTTCATCACCGTCTTCAAAACACTAAAGCAGTTCGCGTTCCGAAAACTGTTTATGACAATGCTCGTTTTCACCACCATCGTTGGCGTTACCCAGACACTAATAATATATTCAGGTACCTACCTGTATGGGTTTTCGCCGGAGCAGCTGGCAATCGCAGCTGCGTTCCCAATTCTCGGTGTGTTGTTCGGACCGTGGGCAGTTAAGCGCATGTCTCGCACTCTGGACAAGAAAAAATCGATGATGACTTGCCTGTTCTGGGGTTCCATATTCGGTTTCGCGCCACCGATCGCTTTTCTCCTGGGAATTCTCGAACCGATGACTGTGGACAGTCGCCTGTTATTCGTTTTTGTCACGAGCGGTACCTCGCAGATTTTCTTCGTCGGCTTGTACATCATCATGGACTCGATGCTTAGCGACACGATTGACCTACATGAAATGGAAACCGGACGCCGCGCAGAGGGGCTGTATTTCTCCGCCAGCTCTTTCGCACAGAAAGCGAGCTTCGGACTGGGCGCATTGATTGCTGGCATTAGCCTGGACGTGATCAAGTTTCCGAAGGGTGCGGCAACTGATGCCGTACCGATGGAAGTTCTAAGCAAGTTCGCGTGGTTCGCAGGACCCATAACAATGGTCGTTCTGCTGGCTAGCATCTTCTTGATTCGGCAGTATCCAATCAACGAAGAGGAGCACGCAAGAATTACGCGTGCTATTCATGACATGAAAGTTGAGGGTGCCTGAAGAACTACTGCTTGGATGCGGCGCGTTCTTTGTATAGCCGACGTACTTCCTTCTCCAGACCCAATACCTTTTCGTAGGTATTTGGAAAGTGACGCACGATCCAGTCCATAATTTTCGCGTCGCGACCGATCAGGATGCGGCGCTTGTCTTTCTCGACGCCGTGAATGATTACCTCGGCGGCGCGGTCCGCGGTATTGATCGCAGCTTTGTCGAAGTCAGAGAACAGTTGTTCCTTCGACACGCTGAGTGCTTCATCTCCAACACGTGAGTTCTCTGTGATACTGGTCTTGATGCCGCCGGGATGAACACAGCTAACACCAATCGGTGAACCCGCAAGTTCCATCTTCAATGATTCGGTAAAACCGCGAACGGCGAATTTCGACGCGTTGTATGCGGACTGTAGGGGCATCGACATCAATCCGAATAGACTCGAGACGTTGACGATGTGGGCTGTATCCGCTTCTCGCAAATACGGCAGGAATGCTTTACTGCCGTAGACAACGCCCCAAAAATTGATATTCATTATCCATTCGAAGTCGCTGTACAAAACCTTGTCCGCAGAATCGATGAGCGTCACGCCCGCATTGTTGATGATCAGGTTCACTCCACCGTGTTCTTTGACAACATCGGCAGCGAAACCTTCGACGGCCTCCTGATCGGCGACATCGACAACATGCGTACTGCAAGTCGCACCTTCCGCCTTTACCAGAGCGGCGGTCTCCAGGAGATGCTCGGCATTAATGTCCGCGGCAGCTATTTTGCAGCCGCGCTGAGCGAGTTGCACAGCGAGCGCTCTGCCGATACCGGAACCTGCTCCGGTAATTGCCGCGACGTGACCTGCGGAAATCTTCATGGCGCCGACCTTGCGAGGGAAGTAATTAGTTGTACAAACTGCGGTAAGAGTGCCATTGGCAAATCGTGACCCATGCCTTTTATGGTGTGCATTTGGGCGCCAGGAACAGCATTCGCCGTATCGAGTCCACATGCCAACGGAATCAAAGGATCTGCATCACCGTGAATCACTTGTACTGGCATCCGCAATGTTCCCAACGCCTTTACACGGTCCCGAGTAGCAATTATTGCGGTCTGCTGCCGAGCAGCGCCACCGGCTGTCATGCCGCGCTCAAAA
>CBDTVC010000627.1:0-2679 GCA_965363925.1 uncultured bacterium
TCGATCGGCGTGCCGTCGACGTACTCCATAGCGAAGTACGGCTGCCCGTTTTCAGTGACCCCTCCGTCAAGTAATCGAGCAATGTTCGGGTGCTGCAGCCGAGCGAGGATCTGGCGCTCGGCTTGGAAGCGACTTAGAATCAGATCGGAGTCCATCCCGCGTCGCACCAACTTCAGGGCGACCTGCTGTTCGAATTGTCCATCACTTCGTTCGGCGAGGTAGACATCACCCATTCCGCCTTTGCCAAGTTGCTGGACTAGACGGTAAGGCCCGATGATCTCTCCCACTCGATCCAGCTGTTGATTCAATTGGAGCGCATCAGATGCAACCCCGTCGAGAAGGCTGTTGTCACGTCGGTCGGCAGCCAGCAGCTTGGCCACGTGTTCGCGAAGCTCTAAATCGTCGCCACATTCGCGGACCAGATAGTCCGACTGCTCTTCTTGATCGAGCAAGCTTGCCGACTCAAAGAGATGGCTGATTCGGGTCCAGCGGTCGGCAGTCATGATGTTCGAAGGTTCAGACGAGAAGTTTGCGACACGGACGGTCCTATTCGCGAAGATACGTGCTGCGGCTTAAAACGCGCGGGGCGCAGGTCGAGTGAGCAGTTTGGGCCGACTCGAAATGCGCTCCGCGATTGCAGTCCACAAATGCACAGTAGATTGCACAGTAGAATTGCACAGTTCAATTGCACGTTACAATTGTAACGGTACAATCACTAGAAGCTACTCTTTCGCCAGCGCCACGTAGACATCGTTTGAAACATCGGCGTTGTTGTACACGACGTCTTCGCGACCATCTCCGTTAAAGTCACCTGTCAGGATTTTGAACTGTCCCCAATCATCGACGGCTGGATGGTCCTGCGAAACCCGCGAATAATCGAGCTCGCCGGTTGACAAGCCCAAGCCGATGTAGCTGCGGTTATAGCCGCCGAGATGGTTCAGCAGCAGGTCCTGCCTGCCGTCGCCGTTGACATCCACGAGTGCATAAGAGAAAGGACCCTCACCTGCGTGCGGATGATTGCTATCACCAGGCCCCAAAGCAAACGACCCATTCCCATTTCCGACGAAACGAAATGCGAAGGTTGGATCTGAACTCGGACCGACCACCACGAGGTCATCGCCGCCGGTACCGTCGATATCGCCAACAAGTGATTCATACGACCCCCAGGTACCGCTCCTATCGAACGCAAACCCAGTCAATGAGAACGCCGTCCCCTCTGTGTCGCCAACGGAAAGTGCCGTGTACACTCGCGTCGTGGTCTGGCCGAGTGTCTGCCACACCAGGTCATCGCGTCCGTCCCGATTGAAGTCGCCGACCTTTACCGTGTAGCTATTCCAGCCGCTACTCGGATGGTCCTGGAATTTTCCACTCTCGGCCGTGAATGTGCCGTCGCCCTTGTTGAAACTGACGTACGTCCGGTTTGTCTGCGACGTGTTGTTGAATACAAAGTCGTCACCGTTCCGTCCATCAACATCAGCCACAACCACGTCATACGATCCCCAAGCGTTTTCCGTCCGCCGCCAGGCCGGAAGCTCGATGAACGAACCATCGCCGTTTGAGGTCACGACAAACGTTTCGTTTATGGCCGACGTTTGATTCCATGCGAGATCGGCTTTGCCGTCGTTGTTGAAGTCGCCAGATACCACATCGTACAGGCCCCAGCTTATCGTCGGCGTGCCGGAATGTGCAAATACCGGGCTGAGCGAAAACGTGCCATCCGAGCTGCCGACGGCGATCACTGTTTCGTTCGTTGATCCGTCGACATGATTCCAGATAATGTCATCGATCGCGTCGCCGTTTACGTCTGCAACGATGCTAGTCGCTGGTGTGCCTATCGGCAACCCAAGTGACTGCACGTCGGAGAAGTTGAATGTCCCCGGAGTCGCGACGCGTGCCTCGCACTGCGTGATGTTGTACTCAGTTGTTTCGGAGACGGTCGCAATGCTTCCGTCACTAAGATTCTTGAACGTATACGACAGTGGTGTGGCACTTGACAGCGGCGCACTCTCTGTGAAGTACTCCGCCCAGTTGCCAGACTTGATGGTGGCAATCGTCGCATCAGCGTCGCCTCCTATTGACGTAACGCGGATTTCCGACTCTTGCAGGATTGACTGCTGCTTGACGCTCAAATTACCTGACGCCGATCCGCCGATTCCGTCATAAGCCAGATTCAGCGTTGCCCGGATTTCGCTCTCCGATGCGGTCGATGTCATCGAGAACATCATCATCCTGCCGTACACCACATTGGACACGTACACGGGAAGATTGTCTGGGCCAATGCGGCCAAGCTCGACCTGTGCCTGAAGCTTGTCGGCGGAAAAATCTTCGTTGAAAAACGCTTCTGGAGTCTGCGGCGGAGCAACAACGACCTCGAACATCTTTTGATAGAACTGTGCCGAAACCGTTGTCTTGGATTGGTTCTTATCGACAGATCCCGTCGCAGAACCCTCGAAGCCAAGGTATTTTCCTGACAATCCAGCCTCGAGCGCGAACTGACTTTCCGAATAATAGGAGTCCATCTCGAACGATATTGTGCTTGGCGTTGAGAGGCCGCTGGACGTTGCACCACCGATCATCGAGCCAATGGCCTGTGCCACCTCAGCCTGGCTTGGCGTGTCGACCGTCCGGAAATTGTCGTTGTTTGCGAGACTCGGAATCGATACTTCTATGGGTGTCCGT
>CBDTVC010000628.1:0-2675 GCA_965363925.1 uncultured bacterium
GCCAGGTGTTACTTTTGAGTCGGTAGGTGATGGATTAACCAAGTTTATTGTACCAGCCACAACTGCAGTCGTGATTGGCCGTTAAGACCGCTCGCACGACTGGTCGTGAAGTGACTGGGGAAGAGGAAAGGACAGAGTTGAACGGCAGATCAAATAGTCTAGCGAGTTACGGGAGGGACGCGTTATGCCTCCCACGACTGGACGAGTGCGGGCAGTCGCACTCGACGTATTCCCAACGACGTGGTTCATGGATGAGGATGTTGCTGCTGCTACTCATCTCGTTACCCTTGCTCGTGTTTGCCGGCTGTCGCTCGCAATCGGATTCTGATTATGTCACAATCTGGCATCAGAAAACGGGTGGTGAACGCGTATTTTTTGAGCGGGTGGTGGCAGAGTACAATGAGTCACACGACCACAACATCAGAACGCTATATCGGGAGACCGAGGAGCTGCGAAACCTCTTTGTGATTTCGGCCGCTGGCGGGAAGGGGCCCGATCTCGTTTTTGGACCCGCTGACAATGTCTCGATTCTTGCGTTGACGGAGACGATCCGCCCAATTTCTGAAGTCCTGCCCGAATCGTTTATGTCGCAGTTTAATTCGGACGGTATCGTTCGCTGGGAGGAACAGGACTGGATGATTGCGGATCAGGTCGGCAACCACTTAATGTTCGTGTACAACAAAGACATACTTGCCAGCCCCCCGGAAACCCTTGACGACATGGTCCGCGTGCTCGATTCGGTAACGGTTGACAGCGACGGGGACGGCAGGATCGATCGATACGGTCTTACGTGGAATTATACAGAGCCATTCTTTTTTATTCCGTTTCTGACGGGGTTCGGCGGATGGTTTATGGATGAGGCGGGGAATCCGACACTGGACAGCCCGGCAATGGTAAACGCGATTCAATTCCTGCTGGATCTCAGGGACAAGCACAAGGTTATTCCATCGTCCACGGATTACGATACGGCGGAGCTGTTGTTCAAGAGTGGTCGGGCGGCTGCGATTATTAATGGACCGTGGTCATGGGCCGGATACGAGGCTTCGGGAATCGACTTTGGGATTGCTCGCATACCGTTCAACACATCAACGGGCTTATGGTCAGCGCCCCTTGTGGCTGCGAAAGGCTACAGCGTAAATGTGAACCTTTCAGAAGAAAGACTGCCGATGGTGGCGTCGATTCTGGAGTTCCTGACGGGACCTGAAATGCAGGCTCGGATGGCAGCAGAATTGGCGACGATTCCTGTGATAGGGTCTGTGCTTGAGGCGCCTGTTATCGCAGAGAACGAATTGTTGCAGCAGTCTTTGAGGCAGGTTCAGGTTGGTCGCGCAATGCCGACGCAGCCGCAATTACGTCAGTATTGGGATGGGATGCGAGGGCCGTACCAGTTGGTGATGAACGGTGCGGTGAGTGCAGAAGAGGGAGCGAAACTTATGCAGGCAGAAGTGGAGAAGCGGATTAAGGATGCGTTTTTGTAAGAGGATGAGAGCAGAAGATGAGAGGATAGGTGGCATCGTTGGGGGTTGGGGCTATACAGTCGGACAGTTCGTTCTGCCCGGGGACGAGTAGTCCCTCTTACCCCGCTGTCAAGCTAATCGATTTGGCGAACGGAGACCAAATGCAATTATGCTTGCAAGATCGCATTTGGTTTGAGGAATACGAAGACCGCAAGTTTGAAACAACAGTTGAAGTAACAGTACTCAAATGGGGACCGTAACAAACATAAGTGACGCCAGCTCAGCCGAGAGGAAATATCTCCGCTGGTTTCTGTTTCTTCTGTTGGCGCCCACGATACTGCTGGTGCTGGCCGTTGTTGCTTACCCCTTTTTCTTCAACGTCGTTCTGTCGTTGTCGAATATGAATATCTATCACATCCATGATTGGGAAGTGATTGGTTTTCAGCAGTACGTCGAGGTCTTCAAAGAACCACGGTTCTGGGAAGTTTTACTCAAGACGTTTGTCTGGACAATCGTCAACGTTGTCTTTCACGTGACGCTCGGCGTTTTCCTCGCGGTGCTGCTGCACCAGAATTTTATTCGTGGCAGGGCTGCCTGGCGCGTGGTGCTGATCCTTCCATGGGCCCTTCCCCAGTACATTACCGCTTTGACGTGGCGCGGGATGTTTAATTCGGAATACGGTGCAATCAATCTTGTCCTGACGCGCTACATGAATATGCCGGCCGTTGAATGGCTGTCGTCTCCCTTTGAAGCCTTTGCCGCCGCGATCATGACAAATATCTGGCTCGGCTTTCCGTTCATGATGGTCATTGCGCTCGGCGGACTACAGTCTATCCCGGGTGAATTGTATGAAGCTGCGGAAATGGATGGTGCGTCGAAGTGGAATCAGTTCAAGAATATCACCGCGCCACTATTGCGTCCGGTCATGGTTCCAGCGATTACTCTTGGGATCGTCTGGACATTCAACAACATCAACGTGATCTGGTTGGTCTCAAATGGCGGTGAGCCAAATGACCAGACACACATCCTTGTTTCGTTTGTGTACGAGGCAGCGTTTACCGCTTACCGATTCGGTTGGGCGGCGGCATTGTCGATGGTGATTTTTGCAATCCTGTTTACATTCACGCAGATATTCTTGAAGAAAACGAACGCAATCGAAGCAGCGTATTAGGCAGAATGAGGAGAAGAGGAGAAGAGGATAGGAGGATAGGAAGAGAA
>CBDTVC010000629.1:0-2674 GCA_965363925.1 uncultured bacterium
GGCCAAATACTCCGCCTAAGAGAACAATCAGAACACGATGTGGCTCGAACTTTTCTTCCGGAACGACCGCTGGGTCGATTGTCCTGAAAAGGTATTCGGAAGTCGCGTTCGCTAACAACATGGTCTTGGTTTGCTCTTCTATCAACTGAAAAAAGACACTCTGTAATCCGGCTAGCGAAGTTGCGGAGACTTGTTCATGCAAATAAGAAATCGACTGCGAAGCGACATCAACATCGTCATGCATTATCGTCGCGTTGATGTCAGCAACAAGCCAATCTACCCATTGCTTCGCAATTACAGGAGAGTAATGTCTGACGGCAATTGTTACGAAACCGCTACCCTTATCCTGGACGACCGACAAGACGCCCATAAACTCCCTATACGCTTCTTCATTCGATGGGATTGTTGTCTTGGGTGGTCGTACTCGTCTTATCCACGTCCGGGTTGTTACATCAAAGTCATCCGAATCAATTTCCAGTTCTCCGGATTCAGCATCCCACCGATCGGCTGCCATCAGTGGCACCAAGATGTCGTGCCGCTCGATAAATCGCGAAATAAATTTTCGGGATTTCAAGACCTCCAAGCCTACTTCTACTTTGTAATTGGAACCAGAGCCCAAATTAATTCCCGCGAGACTAGCCAACCCACCATACTGCGCCGCCAGTCCAGAAAGGCCGCCGGAACCGTCGTGATCACTAGGCGCTACCAATGCTTCGGCACGGTATATGCTCGGCAACATCAAAGCGATGGCTAGGGAGATAATCGTTACAGTAAGAGTAATGCCACCAATTAACCACTTCCCGGCCCATACCACTCGAAATACCTCACTAAGATCTATCTCGTCGTCGTATGGCACCGCCTCAGTTTTCTGTTGAATTTCGTCCATGACCTAATTATTAAACGTCTTAACGGCCGCGACCGCAATCGCACCCTGATATAAAATCTGCGTCACATTGCCCCAAAACGTCAGTGGCCTCATTCTGTCCGTATCAAGCGGCACAACGATCGTGTCACCAGGTCTTATTTCCGTATTCTTGCCGCGCCCCAGCCACTTGGATCGGTTTGCAGCAACGACAGCACCGTTAGCACGCACAACGTAAATCAACTTTTTGTCCGCTCTGCGTGTCAACCCCCCGCTCAGACCAATGTATTGGTCACGTGACAAACCGGCTTGATATAAGTGCGATGAGTTTTGCTGCGTTTCGCCAAGCACCGTAACGACCTGTGTGACCGTTGGAATGAGCAACCGATCACCATCGCGAACCTGGACATCGCCTACTGATTTCGTAACGTCATCCTTGAGATTGATAACGAGTCGACCAACGGCTTCGGCGTTATTGAGTTGCTCCAGGAGAACCTGGCCCGTGCGAAGCGTATCGGTACCTCCCGAGTCCGCTGCTTGCAAAGAAAGACTCGCGAGATCTGCTTCCATACGACGTGCCAGAGTCTTTATTTGTTCCTGCTCTCGCTCCCGAAGAGTCTCCCGCAAGAAAACGGCGCCCTCTGGGAATGCCGCTGATGTAAGACCTCCCGCACGCTGGATGACATCAGACAGTGTTTCGCCCCGACGTACTCGATAAGCTCCTGGAAACACCACCTCGCCGTCCAGCCTAACCGTCCAAATCGAGTCCCATTCCGGAACGCGATTGATAATTAAATAGTCGTGTTCTTTGAGCTGGAGATTCGCATTCTCATCGCCGCGGCGAATCGACTCCAAATCGACTTTGACCACAGTCGACTCGCGCCCACCACCGGACTGCACAGAGTACCGTGTCAGCTCAGCCTCTAGTGCATAGGCGTTTTCTGACAGGGCTCCACCAGCTCGAACCAGGTCGCTGATTCGCATTTCTGACTCAAGTGGGTACACACCGGGCGCTCGTACATAGCCAGAGACCTCCACGCGTTTCACTGGTGAATCGACAGACGACTGCAGTTCCAACTCTTCAATCAATGGCTCGACAATTCGTTGACGACCCAATGCCAAGCTGAATACATTCACAGTATCGCCAGACACAAGCAGCACATCATCGCTGCCGCCGGGACTTTGCAAAGCCTTGGCGAGACTTGTTGACAATGCCTCTACAGGCTCGCCTCGCTTACCTTCACGTCGAACAAGAACGTAGCCAGTATCAACGCCACGCTTGAGCTCCTCGGTGGAATCGATGAGGTCAGTCAGCCGCATTCCTGATCGCCAAGGGTAGTTACCGGGTCGATGCACGTGCCCCGCCAGTTCAACCGCATTTTCGACTTCCGGCAGCACTTCCGGCACCAGAAGTGCATCACCATTTCGGATACGGATAGAATTCGCAGACTCTTTATTCAAGTTGACTGAAAGAACCGTTCGCTCGCCGTTTTCGTCAATGCGTTGCAGTCTAGCGCCGTCCGCGAAAGCGTCAGGCTTGAGCCCGCCAGCGAGGCCAACCAGATCTGCCGCCGTTGTCAGGCGCTTGACTTCGTAAATCGCCGGACGGTTTACGGCGCCACCCACGGACACCGTCGTGCCGACCGGTGGCACGAATATCACGTCACCAGGCTGCAATCGATTGTTACCAGACGTATCCCCACGAATGAGCAGATCGTAGGCGTCGAACGATGACACTGCTCGACCGTTTCTTTTCAACTGAATATTGCGAAGCGATCCGATAGGACTAACACCACCACTGCGATAGAGTGC